>JAYEKK010000246.1:0-9010 GCA_034660955.1 Candidatus Cloacimonadota bacterium
CTTACCAAGTTTATTTCTTATATAAAAATTGATGAGTACTTCTTTTTCATCTAATTGAATCAATTGTTTGAATTTATTAAAAGCTATTTCAAATTCTCCAGCATTCATTAAAGGCATTATTGCAATACTTTGAAATTCAAGTTTCGAATCATTAAGCATCCTTTTTAATAGTTTTATAGCTTCTTCACTCTTGTACTGTATTAAAGAGTATGCAACGAACTCTTTCTCTTGTAACATATAATTTCCTTTATATAGAAAAGAATCGATTCTGGAGATTTCAACATTATTGCGGACAATAAAATTAGCTTCGGTACTAAAAGCATTTGCATAACATTTCGTGGAAAGACTTAAAACCACAATTAGAAAAATTGAAAGTACTTTTATCATTCTCATACTAACTCCATTTTTAAAATAATGGTTCAAGTGTGCGGTGCTCTTCTTGCTTTTCTCTCATTCAAAGCACTGACACTTTTGTTATGCCAATTTTCTCGTTCACTTCATATCTTTTAATATCTCCAACAACTCAGGAATAGATTTAGCTCCATCTAACTTGGAATTATTAAAAACCATAAAATAACGAAATTTATCACCAGCTTTACTTGCCCATTTTTCACCGAGACGTAATTTTTTTAAACTGTCTGAACCGTCTAAATGGTCACCTTTTGTTTCAATTACAATTATTTTACCATTTTTCATCTTAACTATGAAATCAGGATAATGATTAATAAAACCGTTTAAAAGAAAACCCTTACCTCGTTCTAAGTTTCTATGCCAAAAAACAACGCTTTCTAAGTTTGCAATTTCATAAATTATCTTTTTCTCAAAATCGTTAATTTCACCTTCTTCAACATACAAATTTTTGGTTATTCCGTTCAATGTAGTTTTGGGTGAAATTGTTTTTGGAAATTCAAATGATTCTTTGCAAATAATAGAACCTTTATCAAGTAGAGTTATGAATTGTTTCTCTGCATATTGGTCTGTTAACATTCTGATCTTATTCTTAATTAAACTAACAAAGAAAAACTCATTATGATATATTTCTGAAATTTTATCATTACTTAGATTTGAAATACTTTTTCTGATAAATTCTGATATATCTCGTTGAGGGATTTCATCAATTCTTTTCAATAAATTCGTAAGTTTGCCTGCAATTTGAACTATTTTACCTTTTGGTGTTAAATGTGAAAAATGTTTTTCGAAAGCTTCTTTAATCCGCCCGATCTCTTTTCTGTATTTTGGAGTATATTCATTCTTTCTGCCTTCAACTAAATCTATACTTGCCATTTCTGAAGATGTTTGAGAGAAATCAATATTATGATCTTCTTTGCTCAAATCAAAGTCATTTAACAATAAATTTTTAGTTAACGGAATGAATGTATCTTTTGTTTCAAATAAAGAATCCTCTGAAACTTTCTTGAAAAAAGTAGGCAATTTGAGATTATTTACATCATCTTTAAAGTTTTCTTTTATTGGATATGTTTTCACTTTTCCCCTCAATTCTGATGGAATCAGATTATCATCTTTCTCATACTCTTCCATTTTTTTTCCAAATTCTTCACTCGTAGATTGGGCTAAACTAATAACTTCATTCAATTGTTGTTTGCTCTCTTCAGAATTTAAACTTTCTTTAATCTTATCTGTATTAATTTCTATGTTAGTATCAATTTCATCTGACTCTGAATCATCAGTATTTGAATTACTAAACAATTCTTCAAAAGTGCCTTGAATCTCACTTTCGGTATCAGCTTTTTTTTGATCCTCATTTGCTCGAAAATCTTTTGCACTAAAACCTGCTTTATTTAAGCTGAGAATAATATTATCAAGCGTTTCTAAAAATTTTTTGGAAGAAGTAAAGACATAGGAATAATTTAACAATTCTTGAGTATTTTTAGAAACATAAGGTAATCGCAAAACTCGACCGAGAATTTGTTCAACATCAACAGAAGAAGTTCGATTTGCAAGTGATGCTAAAATATAAGCAAATGGGCAATCCCAACCTTCCTTTAAGGCATTAACTGTTATGATATATCGTACTTCACAATCTTTGCTCATTAAATCAATATCTTTGATTTCATTTTTATTTGCAGTTTTTATTTTAATCTGTTTTTCATCAATACCGAAATCAATTAAGTGTTGTTTGATTTTTTCAAATGTAACATTGTCATCATTAGTTTTCGGTTGTGCTTGAAACAACACAATTGGTCTGATATATTTTCCACCTTGTTCTTCTTCTACTTTTGCTTTAGCTTCTAAAGTTCTTTGCAGCTGAATAGAATTGCTGATTACTTCATTCGAATCGTGGTGATTATAGACAATAACTGGCAATTTAACCATATTGTTTTTCTTCAATTTCATAGAATCAACAAAACTGATAATATTACTCTTCGCTTTGGGAGTAGCTGTTAAATCTAAAACAAAGCTTGGGTTTATGATATTCAACATTTCCAAAGATAAGCCAGATTCAAAATTATGACTCTCGTCAATTATAACAACAGGATTTAATTGCGTAATGACTTGCATTAATGCTGTGTCATCTATATTTGGCAAAAGCTTACTTACATTTCGATAAGATTTTGGGAATTCAGCAAGATTTGAATTTTCTTGATATGCTTTTCTCGATTCTTTATTTTTAGAACGAAATGATTGAACACTCAAAACTAAAATGTTCAATTGTTCTTGAATTTCAATGGGATTAAAACCGTGACCAAATAATAAACTTTCTTTATCAAAGATTTTTACAGCACTACCAAAGTGACTATCAATTTTTTGCCGATAAGGATGGCTTGGGTCATTTAGATTTTTGTATGTTTGTTTAAGAATAGTATCGGATGGAACGAACCAAACTACAACTTTTTCTTTGTTGGAGGGAAAGCTTTCAAAAATGGGTTTCAGGGCATTACAAGCGATAAAGGTTTTACCGCCGGCAGTTGGAACTTTAACAGTTACGCGAGGAACACCTTTTATAGAATTGTCATAAGGTTTTAAGTAAATATCATTTAATGTTCGCAAAGAAATTCCCTTATTTTCCCAAAAATTTGAGAAAGCAATATTTAATTGCTCCGTTTGCTCAAGCTGCTCTATAAAATCAATAAGATCATTTATTACTTCTTGTTGATATCGCTTTAATTCCATAATTATTTATCCAATTTTTTCTGATTTTCTGATTTTAATAATCTTGCATTTTTATTTGAAATCACTTTTTTACCTGATGTTTTCTCCAATTGCTTGCGAGCTACTTTGGCTACTTTTCCGCCTTCCTTCGCAACTTTTACATTTTCGTTAAAGTTCTTAGGTTGTTTTTCTTTGGAAATTTCTGTAGTTGATGCTTCTGCAAGCATATTGAAAACCAATTCCAAATTAGTCATATTATCTCTCAGATTTTCTTTCTTCAACTCCTTAAAGGCTTTATAGTCTTTAACTGTAAAGCCACTCCACGCTTTTGTAATCTCATTTGTAAGAATTGCATATTCTAAACCTTTCTTAATTCCGTGCTCATCCCATTCATCTGTTAATTCTTTACGAATTTCTATACTTTTCAATCTTTGATTGATCCAGTTTTTACTGTATCCTTTTTTCAGATATGTTTCCATCGCTCGATCAAAAGCTTTTTCGGGATCTTCTATTTCATCAATTCTTTCTGCTCCCACTTTTGCTAACCATTGCTTAAAAGGTTCTGCTTTTTTGGAAGGAATTGATTGAATAACTCTAAGAATGCCTTCAGTATCGGATGTTTGAATTTTGCGCATTTTACCGTCTGCTGCCAGCATTTTAAGAGGGGTACAAATTGTACCCCAGTTGGAATTTAATTCTGGATTTCGGGAACGCATTTTTTTGATATACTGTTTTACATTTGTACTTTCTGATAATATTTCAACAACATCCTGAACAGAAAAATACCATTTTTCTTCTTCTTCTTTCCAAAGTGTGCGAACTTGTTTTTGTTCAAATAATTTTATGGCTGTTTTCTTTTCCATAATTAAAACCTCTTTATATCTCGTGGAATCTTTTTGAAAATAATTTTGCTTTTCAGCATATAATTTTTATCCAGTAAACAACGATCTGCATAAATTAAGTATTGCTCAGATTGTTCAGTAACAACATTTAATGTTTCAATATCAAGACTTGTTAATTTATCTTTTTCGTAATAGAAATAATAACTTGTATTATTAAAAGTATCTAATAAATATTTATGGTTTTCTTCTCTTTGTCTTGTTAAATATTGTTTAGTTTCAGTATAATAAATGTATTCTCTAATTTTATCTTCTCCGACTTCTTCATTTAAGTTTTTGTCTTCTCTAAAAATTGGCTTTCCAAGTTCATAAAAATCAAAACTTCCACCTGTACCTTCTACTGCATTTTTATCTTTACCGTAACCTTTCATTACTCTTTTAACTCGTTCGGCGGTGATGTTGTTTGCGTAATCTTCCATTTCAATCATTATAAATTTACGATTTCCACCATCTTTTTTATTAAGATTTAAGACAGCGTGACCCAATGTGCCTGAACCAGCAAAAGAATCTAAATATATTCCATTATTATTTTCATCACCGTTAATAATCATTGAAATCAAATATTCAATTAATAACAATGGCTTAGGATTATTAAAAACTTTAGAATCAAAAATATCAACCATTTCAGCTGTTCCAGCTTGATTAAATGGACCAATCATTATTGATATAGGTTTTCCTTTTCTCATCTTTCCATTTTCATTTTTAAGGTATTGCTTAAATCTTACACTATATTTACCATTTTTTTCATTAATCCGTAGCCACTCTTTATCATAAGCATTCTGAATTCTTTCTTTCGACCAAATCCATTGTTTGTCTGGCCATATTTCTATTCCACTATGCTTAATTGGAAAAACTAAGTTGGGACGATCATCTTTACTTTTTGTTGCTAATGGTTGAGTTATATAACCTCCACGTACATTAAAATACTTATCTTTTAATTTATATTTGGCTTGTTGCTCTTCAGTTAAGTTTGATTCAATGCTGTAAATTTTACTTTTTGAATAACAAAATATATATTCGTGGATATTACCAAAACCTTTTGTCATTGCACCTGGACCATATTTATTTTTCCATACTATTTGTTGAATGAAGTTGTTTTCACCAAAAATTTCATCAAGAATGATTTTTAAAAACGTCGCTTCATTATCGTCTAAAGAAATGAAAATCAATCCTTCATCAGCTAATAATTTATGTAACAGTTTTAAGCGTGGATACATCATACAAAGCCATTTATCGTGTCTGGTAAAATCTTCACCATCTTTACCAACAACTTCTCCGAGCCATTTATTTATTTTTGGATGATTTACATTATCATTATAAATCCATTTTTCATTTCCAGTATTGTAAGGTGGGTCAATGTAGATGCATTTGATTTTCCCTTCATATTCGGGTAAAAGAGCTTTTAGAGCTTCAAGATTATCTCCGTGAATTATTTTGTTACCACTATTGGTTTGTTCGTTTTGGTTACCTTTTTTATCAGTAAATCCGTATTTGTGTTCTAAAGTTTTAAATTGTACATCTTGATGATGTTTTACAACTTTATCTTTTCCTATCCAATTCAATGTTGGCATCTACTAAATCCTTTTTGTTTTTCATTTTACTACAATAATACATTCAATAAATTTTATTAACTTGGAATAGGCAAGTATTAATAAATTTACTGCAAATTACCGCAAATTGGCATAATGTTCGAGCACGCCACGTTCTTCCTGCTTTTCTTCTTGCTGAATGTGGGTGCTTTTGTTATACACCATATTTTCCAAGTTTTATTTCAACAAAATACATTTACTAACATCTTTTTCTTTTCCGTTTACTTTAAGTTTTATAAAATATTGCCCGCTTGCAACTTTCTTTTTGTTGTCGTCCACTCCATGCCAGGTAATTTCAAAATGACCTTTGGAAGAATAAGCATCCATCAAGGTTTTAACTTTCTGTCCTTTGATATTGTATATCTCCAATTCCACTTGTCCAGATTCAGGTAGGTCAAACACTATCTTAGTTTCTGGATTAAAGGGATTTGGATAATTAGTTAGATTAAAGTTATTGGTTGCATTAACAATCTCATTCTCTTCAATATCAACCGTTTCAGACATTGGAATGTCAAGTTGTGTAAATTCACCGTCTATCACCTCCACTTGATATTCGATTACATCTTCATAAAAAACTCGCTCTGCATAAACATCGTAAATACCTGTCGGAAGTCTATATTCAAAATTACCTATGCTATCTGAGAAAGTGAATTCACCTGGTTGGTTATTGATTTTTAACAGTACATAATCCACCGGATCTCCAGTTGTGGGATTGTATGTATAACCCTCAATACCACCAAAAGTTGGTGAACCGAACTCGTAAGGACCGATGTCAATTATTGCCGTTCCGTTATTATCTCCATCCCAGACTCTTGTGTTGTAATCAAGGTCGAACGGATAGTAATAACCAAGAGTATCAAACCCAGCATCTATTGCAATACTGCCAGGAGCAAGGTGAAAATCGCCATTTTGGATGTCCTCAAAAATTGACTGTGCCTGCAACGAATCCACAATAATATTTCCACCTCCATCAATAAGAGGATATTCCAATTCAAAATCTATTATACAGTTGCGAAAAGTATCCGTACCATTTGGGGTTGGCCACCAAAATAAATCATTACTTTGTAGAATGACACAATTTGTATGAAAATTATCATTATTATTTGAAAAAGTATTTTCGTTATTATAAAATAAATTCCCTAAATTATGAACATAATAAGCTGAAAAAGTAGCATTTGAACCACTATAATTAATTACAAGATTATTATAGAATTCCATATCAATACCGATAAACACTTCTCCATTATCAAGTTCATTATTAAATATTTCTCCGTCAGAATCATATCCTGTATCTAAATCACACCCCTCAAAATAATTATCACTGATTTCTATATAAGCTTGATCTATATCTATACCATCAACACCACCGATGAAACGATTGTTTTTGATGAAAAGGGGACCAGAAGTAGAAGTAGTATTTTCTATACCGTTTTCGCAGTTAATAAATTCATTAGAAAAATAATTACCATAAGATCTAACGCCTTGGCAATTATATACACTGTTAAAAGGGAAAAATAGATCTTCTGCATAAACTGCTTGATAATTACCATTTCCTTCAAATGTATTATTAGCTATTAATACAAATGGAAAATCGTTATTGTCAAAACGATATGATTGAATATGGACGCTCCACATATCATACATAAAAGGATTAATATTTTCATCTAATATGAAACTATTATTGGTTATTTCCAATACCTTCGTATCTCTTTCTGAACTTATCCCTACACAATTATTTAGAAAATTACATCTCCTAATAATTGCTCTACCATTGCGTAAAGATAATGGACCTTTTGCAACAAGACCAACTACTATTCCAATAATAGCAGAATAACTAAAGTCACAATATTTAAAAATACTCATATCTGCATTTTCAGTGAAATACATAGTACCCCAAGCATAATTAGGGTCATTTTGTAATCTTGTAAAAATAATTCTATTTTCTTCATCACCTTCTGCAATTATTTTACCATCAACCCAGAACATTTTGGCAATATTCGTTCCGTTCTGATACGAGAAATTTTGATCTAGTTCTTGCCAGCTTGTGCAAGAAGCACTGATAATTTTTACTTCTGTACCGGGTAAAATAGTTAGAGTAACACCAGAATCAACATAAAGATTTTCAATTACGAGATAGGGATTGTTATCAGGAGACCAAGTTGTATCTTCGGTGAGATGACCGCCTACTTCAATTGCGAATGCAATTAAGAAAAAAGGGAACAATATGATTACTACGAAACTAAACTTTTTCATTCAACTCCTTTTATGGTGTATAATGACTGTGCTCACGTCAATTTTTCGTCCAAAGGCGGATAAATGTCGCGAACACCCCCTAATTTGGTGTTATATACGACAAATGTCGCGGATATTCCACTTACACGTTTCATTTTTCTTTAAACTATATCGTCTCTTTCTTATCATTTTTTAGATCTAAATTATCTAAAGGACTTACAATTATATTTTTTGCCGTATGAGAAACGTGAGTATAAATTTCTGTCGTTTTGTTGCTGTGTTTATTACTTGTATCTTTTTTTAACCATTCATCCATCTTCATTTCCTTCATCTGCTAAACAAAGAAATGTTTCACTTTGGTCAAGCATATAATCCGAACATCTGCTCGATCTTGATCTTGACCTTGTCCTCGATCTTGATCTTGACCTTGTCCTCGATCTTGATCTTGACCTTGTCCTCGATCTTAATCCTCAACCTCGACCTTAACCTTGCCTTACCAAATCTCCAATGCTTCATTCAACATAGCCAATTGTTGTTCTTCTCTGTAACCAAGCTGCTGCATGGCTCCCGAAGGACAAATAGCTGCACAGCTTCCACAACCTTTACACAACGCAGAATTAACATGAGCATATTCTTTACCGTTCATCCAAAAAAGCCCCGGAGCTCCATAAGGACAAACCGATACACACATTCCACAACCTGCACACATATCCAGATCGACCCTAGCTATATTAGCTTCCGAAATGTATTCTTTAGAACTGATAATCGCACACGCCCGCTCTGCTGCAGCTTTGGCTTGTGAAATAGTATCTTCCATTCCTTTGGGTGAATGAGCCAAACCAGCCAGAAATATTCCTTCTGCTGAAAAATCGACCGGTCGAAGTTTCACATGCGCTTCCATAAAGAACTTATCTTCATTGAGCGGTATTTTCAACATCTGCGAAATAACTTCAACATCTTCCTGAGGTATAATTGCTGGTGATAAAATGATCTTTTCGGGATTTAATGTAATATCAATTCCCAGAACATGGTCTTTCAATTTAATGATCAACGCATTTTCACCGAATACAGTTTTTTTACTGTCAATGTCGATCTCAGGTTTAGCATCTTCTGTATAACGAATGAAAACCACTCCTAATTGTCTTGCTTCTTGATAATATTTTTCGTAAAATCCGAAAG
>JAYEKK010000247.1:0-8961 GCA_034660955.1 Candidatus Cloacimonadota bacterium
CAAATTCATCTTTAAAACTAAGAGTAATAATATTCATTCCCATATCTTTATATGAAGGTATCATATTCTTAATTTTTACCATAACTAGTTATACTTTTATCAAGTATCTCCTTTTTTTTATCAGCAATACATATTATTTTAAAATTAGATTTGTCTGTCAAGAACAATTAAATGCTGTAATGACTATATGAATACTGAAAAAGAACATTGCATATTAAAATCATTCTCTTCTTTTTCATAATATTATTGACGACTATCAGGTTAATAATAAGTGGGTTATACGTATTGAATATTGAAATTGATTGGAGATAATTATGGTACAAGAAAAAATTTCTGAACTCCGGGAAAAACGCGAAGAAGCAAAACTGGGCGGTGGAGAAAAACGTATTGAAGCACAGCATTCCAAAGGGAAGCTGACTGCTCGTGAAAGAATTAAAATATTAGTTGATGAAGATAGTTTTGAAGAATTTGATATGTTCATTGAGCATAATTGTACAGATTTTGAGATGGATAAAAAACCTAAAATTATGGGTGATGGAGTGGTTACCGGTTATGCTACTATCGATGGTAAAATAGTATATCTTTACGCACAGGATTTTACCGTTACCGGCGGTTCACTTTCTAAAACTCATGCAGAAAAGATCTGTAAGATCATGGATATGGCAATGAAGGTGGGGGCACCTGTTATTGGTTTGAATGATAGTGGTGGTGCCAGAGTTCAGGAAGGTGTGGATGCACTGGCTGGATATGCAGAAATATTCCTGCGTAATGTTCGGGCTTCCGGTGTAATTCCGCAAATTACTGCAATTATGGGACCCTGTGCCGGTGGTGCGGTTTATTCTCCTGCTATCACAGATTTCATCTTTATGAATAAACAAACCAGCTATATGTTCGTAACCGGACCCAAAGTTGTTAAAACTGTTCTGAATGAAGATGTAACAACCGAGCAACTGGGTGGAGCAATGATGCATGTAACTAAGAGCGGCGTTGCTCATTACATTAGCGATAATGAGGAAGAGACACTGCTTCTTATTCAAAGACTTATTGGCTATCTTCCTTCTAATAATATGGAAACTCCTCCCTATATTTCACCCAATGATTCTATTGATAGATACTGCGAAGTTCTCAATTCTATCATCCCTGAAAACCCACATAAACCCTACAATATATTAGATGTAATTAACAACATTGTGGATAGTGGTGAATTCTTAGAAACTTCTAGAAATTATGCTCAGAATATCGTAGTTGGATTTGCCAGAATGAATGGACACAGTATTGGAATTATAGCCAATCAACCTAAGATCTTAGCCGGAGTGTTGGATATTAACGCTTCTGTCAAAGCCGCACGCTTCATCCGCTTTTGCGATTCTTTCAACGTTCCACTTTTAGTACTGGAAGATGTTCCCGGCTTCCTTCCCGGCAGTAATCAGGAACAAAATGGAATAATACGGCATGGAGCAAAATTGCTTTATGCATTTGCCGAAGCGACAGTTCCTAAGATTACAGTAATTTTACGAAAAGCATATGGCGGAGCATATATTGTGATGAACAGCAGCAACATGGGAGCTGACATCGTTTATGCCTGGCCTTCTGCAGAGATCGCTGTGATGGGACCAAAAGGTGCTGTTGAGATCGTGTTCCGCAAAGAAGTAAGTGAAGCAGATGATCCGGCAAAAGCAGCAAATGAGAAAGAAGAAGAATACAGAAATAAATTTGCGAATCCTTATGTAGCCGCTAGAAAGGGTTATATAGATGATATCATAGAACCTGCTCAAACACGTTTCCGAATAATTCGAGCACTGGAAATGTTAGCAACAAAACGAGTTTCCAATCCACCTAAAAAACACGGTAATATTCCACTTTAGGAAATTGATATGAAAAAATTAATAATTCTATTAATGATCGTTTTTACTGTTACTTGCTTTGCTGAGGAGAAGAAACTAAATTTTGCTCCAAGCACGACTTTGCTGGAGATTTCTGCTAAGACAAATATTCCTGTGAAGAAGATCACACAATATCTCAAACTTAAGGATCAAACAGAATTTAACATCGGTATACAGGAGTTAGGAATTTCCAATGGAGATCTGGAGAAAGCAATTGCTGAATACAATAATAACAAGAAATCATTTTATTCTGGAATTATACTTGTGGGAATGGGTATTGTTTTTGTAAGTTTGTTCATTGTTGGATTCATTATTAGCTTACTGCAGCATATTGGGAAACCTAAGAAAAAGAAAAAAGCCATAGTGCAAACTTTGGCAGGAACTGTTGCAGCATCAAAAGATCATATCAGCAGTAATGGAGTTATTGCTGCAATCACCGCTATGGTTCTGCATGATGCTGATGAAAGAGACAAGATAGAACTGACCTGGAAAAGACAAACGATAAGTATGTGGAAAGCTGCCGGAATGGTAGAAAATAGAGTTTTTGAAGATAGAAGAGGTAGGAAATGAAAACATATAAAATGAAAATAAACGGTGAAAAATACGATGCTAAGATCAAGAAATACAAGAATTTTCAAGTTGTTGTTGAGGTGAATGGAATCGATTATGAGATAGAGCTGGAAAAAACGGACCGCAGAAAAACGGAAATAGTTCGTTCACCGAAAACAAAACCGGTACTTGATGTTGTAAAGACTCCTTCCAAACCGATTGCTGCTTCAGCCGGATCTGTCCTTGCTCCGATTCCGGGTTTAGTGTTACGAATACTTGTGAAAGATGGTGACAATGTGAATGCAGGTGATCCGGTGCTGATTTTGGAAGCTATGAAAATGGAATCTGAGATCGTCTCTACTGCAACAGGCATCATAAGTAAAATTCATGTAAAAGAGGGTGCTCCTGTACAGGAAGGTGAAGTTTTAATAGAAGTAGGAGCTGAGGAGTAATGGTAGAATTAATTAATTTTTTCAACACGACCGGCTTAGCTCACATCCAGCTTCCATATCTTATCATGATGATTGTTGGCGGTGTATTTATCTATTTGGGAATTGCCAAGGATTATGAACCGCTTCTACTTGTTCCAATTGGATTCGGTGTAATTTTAGGAAACCTGCCCGGAACTGAAGCGTATGGCGTTTATGCACAAGGTTCGGTAATGAACCAGTTATACACTGGTGTTAAATTCGGACTCTATCCTCCGCTTATTTTTCTTGGAATTGGAGCAATGACCGATTTTTCTACTCTTATCGCAAATCCAAAATTGATTTTACTTGGTGCTGCTGCTCAATTTGGTATTTTCGCTACTTTTATCGGTTCAATACTCCTCGGTTTCAATGTAATGGAATCGGGAGCGATAGGTATTATCGGTGGAGCTGACGGACCAACTTCAATATTCTTATCAACTAAACTTGCTCCACATCTTTTAGGTCCCATCGCAATTGCAGCTTATTCCTACATGGCATTAGTTCCTGTAATTCAGCCGCCAATTATAAAATTACTCACAACAAAAAAAGAACGTCTTATCCACATGAAAATACCGCGACTTGTAACCAAACGTGAAAAGATATTATTTCCAATTGTGGGAGCACTTGTCACAATTCTCATTGCTCCGGGCGCATCATCATTATTGGGAATGCTCTTCTTTGGAAATCTTCTAAAAGAGAGCGGTGTTACTGAGCGCCTGGCAAGAACTGCTTCAAATTCCCTGATAGATATTATCACAATAGTTCTGGGGCTCTGTGTTGGAGCTTCTACTCAAGCGGTAAGAATGGTGGATGGTGTAAATATGGGATTTCTCACTTCAAGCTCGATCAAGATATTTGCTTTGGGAGCTTTTTCATTCGGAATCGCAACCGCTACCGGAGTTTTATTTGCTAAATTTATGAACGTATTCCTCAAAGAAAAATTGAACCCGATGATCGGTGCTTCCGGTGTAAGTGCTGTTCCGGATAGTGCCCGTGTAGTCCACATGATGGGTCAAAAATATGATAAAAGTAATTTCTTATTGATGCATGCTATGGCACCGAATGTAGCCGGTGTTATCGGCTCTGCAGTTGCTGCCGGTGTATTACTGGGAATTTTAGGGAATTAATAAATTTTATAGATTGCAGGGCGTATCATTTTGATGCGCCTTTGTTATTTTGCATTTGATATAATATTTGGAGTATATAAATGAAGAAAATACTTATAATTTTCATATTATTGGGGGCACTGATGACATTAAATGCAAAAACGGGTTATAAACTTCCTGCGGATGAGATCGTTAAAATTTATGATACACAAAGAAATCCCTATATTCAATTTATTCAATTTGAACATTTTGGGTTAGAAATAAGCTATCAATTGCATCAAACTTTAGAGCAACTTGCCGAACCTTCCTTAAAACTGGCAGGAGAAAACTTTAGTAAAAGATTAAATGCACAATTAGAAAATTATCCCATCAATAAAATAAATATCTTTGACCTGAATAACAGATCACGAATTCCAATTCAATTACCCGATAATGCAAAGATCAGGAATATCGTAATTTCCAACAATCATAAAAAAGCAGCTTTACTGAATGAAACAGAAAATGGGATTCAACTCATTATTGCCGATCTTACAAATGGAGAATGTAAAATTCATTCTGATTTCTTAATTAATGATATTTTGGATGATGGAATAATTTGCTGGATGAACGATAATGAGAATATTCTGCTGAAGATAATTCCAAAAAATCGTGGGGATGAACCAATTAAATCTGCTGTGCCGGAGTCTCCGATCATTGAAGAAACTTATGGCAAAAAAAGTACTGTTCGAACATATCAAAATCTACTTAAAAATAAACATGATGAAACTCTTTTTGATCACTACTTTACATCGCAAATTATTTCATTAAATACAAAAAATGGGAAGATAAAAAAGATCGGAGAATCAGCAATTTTTAGTGAAGTTATACCTTCTCCTGATAATAAATATTTATTTATTGAGCAGATTAAGCGACCATATTCTTATCTTCTTCCATATTATCGCTTCCCAAAAAATATTGAACTTTGGAGAATGGATGGAGAGCCTGTAAGGCTGCTTCTCACCCGTTCTTTGCAAGATGAAGTTCCAATTGGTGGTACCTACACAGGTCCCCGTAAATTTGAATGGCAGCCGCTTAAAAATGCATCTTTGATCTGGGTAGAAGCTTTGGATGAAGGTGATCCGGAAACATCAGTTGAACACCGTGATAAAATTATGCGAATATCTTCACCCAAAGCAGAAACTGTAGAAGAATTATTCAGAACGGAACACCGTTTTTCAAGCATCAATTGGTCAGAAAGTAAAGATGAACTTATCTACTATGAATATGACCGAGACAAACTGTGGAAAAAAGGCTGGATATTTGAGGTGGGTGGTAAACCGAAACTGATCTATGATCTAAGTACTCGTGATAAATATAATGACCCCGGAAAATTGGTTCAAAGAAAAACAAAACGCGGTGAGAGTGTTTTTATTAAAAAAGAAAATTATGTTTATTATCTAAATAATATTGGAGCAACTGCAAAAGGCAATTTTCCTTATTTGGCAAAATTCAATTTAATTACAAAAAAGAAAAATATTCTCTTCCGTTCACAAGAAGACCACCATGAAACAATGCGAAGTTTTATTGATAACAGTTTAAATAATATCATTATAAGAAGTGAAGATCAGGTTACTCCACCTAACTATTTTATGGTAGATCTTGAGAGTGGAAAACGGGAAAAGATCACAAATTATCCGAATAACTTCCAACAACTTACTAAACTTAAAAAAGAGATGGTAACTTACACTCGCAAAGATGGCATTCCACTATCGGGCGAACTTTATCTTCCTGTAAACTACAAAGAAAACGATAGACTCCCATTAGTTATTAATGCCTATCCACAAGAATTTGCCGATAGCACAACCGCTGGTCAAATCACAACTACATTAAATAAATTCAGCAGATTCAGTGGAGCTTCTGTTCGCTATTTTGCTTTACAGGGATATGCTGTTCTCACCAAAGCATCCATCCCAATTGTTGGAGATCCGGAAACTGTGAATGAAACTTTTATCGAACAAACCGTAAACAGTGTGGAAGCCGCAATAAAATATTTGGATGAAAGAGGTATCATTGATCCCAACAGAGTTGGGATTACAGGGCATAGTTACGGTGCATTTATGGTGGCAAATGTGCTTGCTCACAGTAATCTATGTGCTGCTGGAATTGCCAGAAGCGGTGCTTATAACAGAACTCTAACTCCATTTGGATTCCAAAGTGAAAGACGCACATTCTGGGAAGCAAAAGAATTTTACCTTGAAGTTTCACCCTTTGCTCATGCTGAAAAGATTAAAGAACCAATTTTACTTATTCATGGTGAAGATGATCCGAATTCAGGGACATACCCGATGCAATCGAGAAGATTTTATCAAGCCTTAAAAGGAAACGGTGGAAGCGCGCGTTTAGTTATTTTACCTTATGAAGGTCATGGGTATCGAGCCAGAAAATCTGGTTTACATGTTTTAGCTGAAATGATCGAATGGTTTGATAGATTTGTGAAAGACAAGGAAAAACTCTAAATAATCATCTTCTTCTCAAACCATTGAAATTCAATAATTCTACCTTCAGGATCTATCGCAAAGAAATGATAAATCTTGTATTTTGGGTTTAGCTTTGGTTTGTCTTCTGCTATTGAAGAGAATTTTGAATACATCACATCAACCTTTTCCTTGGTTTCATAAAAGAAAGTTATCATACCACATTTATCAATAACCTCACGATTACAAAAACCAAAGAGCATATTTCCAAATTTGAAAATACTACAATCAGCCTGCTCCAGCCAGATCTCACAACCGATCTCTTCAAGATAGAATTTCTTTAATTCATGCAGTTTCTTTGTTTTAAAAAATATGATTCCATTCATAAAATCCATCTCCCTTAGGCATTGATCAATGACTTTCTAATATCCGATTCGATGTCAAATAAATTAATTTTTTCTGATTACGCAAAATCATTATCACTCATATAATTCAAGTCCATCAAAGCGTTTTCATCGTTTTTAGCACTCTTTTACAGTGTCTGCTAAAAAATGATTTGACATTTGAATTATCGAAATTAAATTGTCTTTAGTTAGCAGTTGGGTGTAAATGGTGCTAAGAAAAATGAGGAATGAAAATGAAAAAAAATGAGATCCGTAGAGAGAAAGTTCTGAAGTACGTTATAGAAGAACATGTAAGCTCATGCGAGCCTATATCTTCCAAACTCATCTGCGATAAATATTTAGCAAATACAAGTCCTGCAACTATCAGAATAGATCTGAATAAGTTGGAGAAAGCAAATCTGATCTATCAACCACATACTTCTGCGGGAAGGATTCCAACCATACAAGGTTACCGAACTTATATTGAACAAAGCAAAAATGAAATAACCAACACTCATTTTGATAAAGCAGATATTCTGCGTGATATTCTAATAAAACATTATAAGGATACTCCACTTGCTCTTCATTACATCATGCAGCTTCTTGCTCGTGAGACAGATCAATTGAGCTTTGTTGCAGAACCGGAAGTTTCTTATGGTTATTTGGAAAAACTTGATGTTTTCAAAATTTCAGGTGATAAACTACTCTTTGTGGTCAGTTTGGATTCCGGTCTTGATAAAACTGTAATCCTTAAATGCGATCATAATATTTCACCTCATCAACTCAAGGCAATTGTCCGCTACGTAAATGATACACTGGTCGGACAAAGAATATTTGATATTCAAAATACTGTGTTGGAAGAAATTGCAGAAAAAGTTACAGAAGAAAACACGATTCTTAAGCAATTTTTAGAAGAACTGCAGAATGCTTTCTCTGAAATCAGTGATTATTATATCCATTTTGATGGAAATATCTCCTTCCTGGAACAACCGGAATTCAATGATAAAAGAGCTATTCTTACATTCCTCAATTTCATGCAAAGACAAGATCACCTGATAAACCTGATGCAGGAAAAAGAAACCGGTTCTTGGAATATTCTTATGGGTGAAGATTTTGCACAATCTGAATTCACAAATTTTGCTATGATCTTTGCAAAATATGAAATATTTGGAATTCCGGGATACCTGGGAGTACTCGGACCGATAAGAATGAATTATGCAAAAAACATCGCAATAATTAGAGATATTGCGAATATTATAACCGAAACCACGAAAAAAGGAATGGTGGTACCAAAAAAATGACGAAGAAAAAAACAGAAAAAAAACAAGAAGAAAAGAAGCAGAAGAAAGAACTCACTCTTGAAGAGAAGTATCTAAATCTTTTGGCAGAGAATGCTGAGTTGAAAGATAAGTGGGTGCGTAATGCTGCTGAATTTGAGAACTTCCGACGTAGAACAATTTCAGAGAAATCTGATTGGATAAAGAATGCTACAGAAAGGATCGTGCTGGAACTCTGCGATGTACTTGATAATTTCGAACGTGCAATGCATCCTGAAGTAGAAAAAAACCGTGAAATTTATGAAAAAGGAATAGGACTTATATACCAGCAACTGGATGGAGTTCTTAAAAAAGAAGGTGTGGAAAAAATTGAGGCTATGGGAGAGGAATTCGATCCGCAATTCCATGAAGCTCTTGCTCACATCCCTTCCGAATTAGAAGACAATAAGATCGCGGCTGTGATCCAAAATGGCTACACTATGAATTCAAAGGTGATAAGACCTGCACGTGTAGCAGTATCTAATGGAGAAAAGCCGGAAGAAGTGAAATCTAAAAAAAAGAAAAAAAAGAATAAGGTATAATGGAGGATATTATGGGTAAGATCATAGGAATTGACCTTGGAACAACAAACTCTTGCGTTAGTGTGATGGAAGGTGGAAAGCCAACTGTTATTCAAAATGCAGAAGGTACAAGAACTACACCGTCTGTAGTTGCTTTTACAAAAGACAAACAAAGATTAGTAGGACAGCTGGCAAAACGTCAGGCTGTTACAAATCCGAAGAACACTGTTTCTTCAATTAAAAGATTTATGGGAAGACAACTTAATGAAGTTGGCTCAGA
>JAYEKK010000248.1:0-2007 GCA_034660955.1 Candidatus Cloacimonadota bacterium
ATCACCCGAAACAAAATCATTTTTTGCAAGTGGAAAGTAATCAACATAATTTGCATCACCAGAAAATTTAAGTGCAGAAGTTATATTAAAATTCCAATTTGTTACACCAAGTTCCCAATTCCTCGGATCCCAGCTCTTAACACCCAGATTATAAGTAGCCTGTGAAAAACTACCGGAAGAATTTGTTGAAATATCAACTACTCCAAAACTGATCTTATTCGGTTTCAATTTAACTGAATGCGAGATATCGCTAAACCCGTTATCTTTTTCATAATCATAACTAATGCTGGAATTTATACTGAAGAAATCATTTATCTTACGTTCTTTGAGTTTCTTTATTGCGGCGAGTTTTAACTGCCATTTATTCCCCAGTGAAAAACTCACCTTCCTGCTTTTCACGGCTGAACTTACTCCTATACCGCCAAAACTGTAAAATCTATCATTCTCGGAAAAATCGGGACGATAAGTAAAACTTAATTTGGGAGTGATAATATGACGGATCGCAGAGATATAAAAACCAGGTAATGCTCTCATTCCATAAAGATTAAATGATAAAGAAGAGTTGGAGTTGTAATCCATTCCACGCACAAATTTTACATTATTTTTATCTCTATCAAACCAGGCTTCATTACCGGAAACAGATTGAGATAAATTCAACCATCCTTTTAATTTATAAGAATAACTCAAACTTGCCATATGTTTCACGCCGGCATTATGTTGATTTCCTGTAGCATAAGTTGTATCAGGTCCGAGTGTATCATCGTAAAGAATATCCCAGATCGTAGCTGTAGAATCGTTAATATCTCCTTCGTGAGTTGCTTTAACTCTGTATGAATAAGAAAAATTCTCCCACCAAACATCTTCGGGAATATCATCAATCTCATTAACAAAAATTTCGTAAACCGGTCTGGATGGCAGTGAGTAAGAAATATTGGGCAAAGTAATATCTTTTGTTTGGTTTTCCAGATCATCATTGTAATCTGCCGAGATGTATAAAGTACTATTAAAAAGTGGCTTTTTAAATGCCATTGAAGATGTGATCTTCTCTGCAAGACGCTCATCCAGATCCTCACTTCCTTCCCAAACCCTTTTACTGCTTATGAAGTTCAAATTCATATCAAAAGTAGTCTTGTTACCAAAATCATGATGGTGTTTACTCTTTATATTCCATTCATATTGAGATATTTGAGGTCCTTCTATTTTCTTCTGCAAAATGGCATTAAAGAAGCCATTATGAACATATCTTTGTTTATATTTGGAACGGAATCCCAGTTCCCAACCTGTTAGTTCATAATAATCTAATGCTAGTATAAAATCTGCGTGATCCCTATAGGCAAAATAATAGGCAATATTTTCCAGATATTTTCCTTTTCTTTTATTCCAACCCGGAGAGGGAACTAATATGCCTGATTGTCTGCCGCGTTTTAAAGTAAAAGTTCCAAAAGGAAATCCGAAAACCGGAAAATGGTTCACATAAAAGACAATCGGTTTTGCAACAAATTTGTCATTCCTGTAAAATCGAAGCTCTTTAGATTTAATATAAAAATGCGGATGTAATGCATCACAAGTTGTAAAAACTCCATCGTCTACATCGTAGGTATCATCATCAATTTTTCTTATCTCGGTACCGTAATAATAACCTTTGTCAAACTTACTCGCTCCATCGGAAACTAAACCCCATTTAGTTTGAAGATCATAACAAATGTCTCTTCCCAGCATATTCTGAGATCCATCCTGCAGATATGATTTCCCCTTGGCAAAAGCCTGTTCCTTTTTCATATTGATCATAATTGTATCTGCTTTTATTATGGAAGAATGGTACGTAACAGAAGTATTCCCACTTAATTGAATGATCTCAGTTTCTATATTGTAATCAATGCTGTCTGCTGCATAAATAAGTGAATCAGATTGAAGATTAACTATAACCTCTAATGAATCTGTGAATAAAGAATCAACTGTATGAGGTTTTTCTTCCTCTACTGTTTCCTGGACACAGGAAACAGTAGA
>JAYEKK010000249.1:0-8920 GCA_034660955.1 Candidatus Cloacimonadota bacterium
TATCATCGCTCATTCAGACGAATGAGCTTTTTTTTATGAATATTAGAATTAAATTTTTCTTAGCTTTCAACATACTTTTTATCCTTATCTGGATCGGATATCTATTTTCAATTCAACTTTTAGATGCTCATAAACTTAAGGCAACTGTGCAGATCCGTCAAAATCCTTCCAAAGAGATATTGATACCTAACCGCGGGAACATTTATGATCGTGAAGGTGAGCTCTTGGTAAGCTCTGTGAAATATTATCAACTCGATGTGGACAGACGTGCCATAATTGATGATTGCAAAAGAGGATCTGAGTTATCTTCCAAAGAGGTATTTAAAAAAATTGCTAACATCATATCAGAAAATAGTGCAGCAAAGAAAAATTTCCTATTAAAACGTTTGAATAAAAAACCTCAAGATTCAAGTGTTTATCTCACAACTGACATTTCAGAAAATCAACTCCATATTATTAAACAGGAATTCGCAAAAGAGAAAATAAAAGGTCTGGTTGCTTCATTCAGCAATATTAAACGTTCATACCCTCATGATAAGCTTGGTTCCAATTTTTTAGGAATTATTGACGATTATAAACAGGGAAGTTCAAATAATTCGATCTATACTACTATTGGGAAAAATGGAATTGAGGCAACTTACAATAAGCAACTCTGTGGAGAAATTGGTTGGAGAGAAACGATCTACGATGCTAATAATAGGATGATCCCGCTTCTATTCCTCAAAGAAAAAGCTGCAAAACCCGGCAAATCTGTTTATCTCACAATTGATATGGAAATTCAGGAAATTTTAGAAGAGAAACTGATAATCGGTCTTAAAGAATATCAGGCTAAAAATGCGATTGGTATTGTTATGGATCCATTTACCGGCGAAATATTGGCAATGGCGGGTCTTAATAAAGATCATAAAAAAAGATCTGCAAAAGAACTGCGTTCGGTTACTAATATTGCAGCTTCTTTCATGTTTGAACCTGGTTCCACCTTAAAACCGATCACAGCTCTTCTCGCTTTAGAAAAAAATATTTATAAGCCGTCAGATATAGTTGACTGTACAGATTATCACCTGGAATATGAACAAGAAGAGCGGATTATAAAAGACGATCATAAGTATAAAAAACTCAGTTTCAAGGATATTATTGCCTATTCTAGTAATGTTGGGATTAGCAGGATAGTAGAGAAAATCGGCAGCAAAGTACTTTATGAGCGCATGATCGCAATGGGGTTTGGTCATAAAACAGGTTCCAATATTTCTGGTGAATCATCAGGAATATTCCGAAAACTTAAAGACTGGCAGGGTTTCTCACTCCACTCGATCTCTTTTGGTCAGGAAATTTCTGTGAGCGCATTGCAGTTGGCAAATGCTTATTGTTCGCTGGCTAACGACGGAAAGGTTATGCAACCGCTTCTAATTAAAGAGATAAGAGACAAAAACAATAAGATAATTACTTCTTATAAACCAAAAGTTTTACGGAAGATTTCCGATAAGAGATCTCTCGATACATTAAAAGTTTTCTTAAAAGGCGTAGTAGATTATGGAACTGCCACCGGTACAAAGTTGGAACATCTTACAATAGCCGGGAAAACAGGTACTTCCGAAAAAGCGATAAGTGGAAAAATTGGATATGAAGAAGAAAAATACACTTCTGTTTTCGCAGGATTCTTCCCTGTAAATAAACCTCAATACGTTATGGTGATCATATATGATGAAGCAGATTACAAATCATACTCTTATTATGCTTCACTTTCTGCTGTTCCCACCTTTAGAGATGTTGTTAAAAAAATAATTAATCTCCCGAATACAGATGTAATTGCCAATGTGAAAGAAGATAATAAAAAATTTGTTTTCGCTCCTGACGTAACCGGGTTGCAATTAGAAAAGGCAATAAAAATACTACAGAAAGAAGGAATAAATTTCATCGTAACAGGTGGAAATAAAGTAGGAAAAATAATGGATCAATACCCCAAACCCAACACCTCGTTTGATAAAAATGAGAAGATCATCCTTAACCTTGACAATAAACAGGATGCCGAGCAAATGAATGCTGATGCTTATGCAATGCCGGATCTGATAGGATTGAGCCTTAGAAAGGCAATTGCCATATCAAACAGAAGCAGTGTAAAGCTGGTGATCCGCGGGAATGGGATCATTTCAGCTCAGTCAATAAAACCGGGTGTTAAAATTAAATTTGGAGAAGTATGTACAGTAACGGCAAAATGATCTCAGCTGCTGAGATCAAAACAATATTGCAAAAACATGAGCTTCTAATAGAGAGCATTAACACTACTTCTTCAAATAGATATTCCGGTATTCAAACCGATTCCAGAAAGATCAGGGAAGGAAATGTTTTCGTTTGCATTTTCGGTTTTATAGTTGATGGACACGATTACGCCCAAAATGCTGTTGATAGGGGTGCAAAACTTTTAATCGTTGAAAGAGAACTTAAAATTGATATTCCCCAGATAGTTGTATTAAATGCACGAAAAGCAACTGCTTTATTGGCAACATTATTTTTTGATTATCCTTCTAAAAAATTAAAAATAATCGGAATAACCGGTACAAATGGAAAAACAACTATTGGCAGTATCCTGGAACATATCCTCACTGATAATGGTAAAAAAGTTGGTTTAATTGGAACTCTGGGCTACTCTATAAATGGTGTTACCCATAAATCTGAGAGAACAACACCGGATATAATCGTTCTGAATACGATCTTCTGTAAAATGATCGATGAAAATGTAGAATTTGTGATCATGGAAGTTTCTTCACATGCTTTATCGTTAGATAGAACATTCGCAATACATTTTCATACTGCTATTTTCACAAATCTCACTCAAGATCATCTCGATTTTCACATAACCTTAAATGAATATGCAAAAACAAAATTTAAATTATTTGAAAATGCCGATAGAGCTTTTATCAATATTGATGATGAACACGGTGAAAGATTATACAATAAATGCTCATTCACTAAATATGGAATTTCATTCAAAGAAGGAGAAGTCTTTATTGGAGAGCATGATTACAGTATCTCCGGTTCAAACTTCAAATTAAGTTTTAATGATAATGAATTCCAACTTAAAACAAATTTGATAGGTAAATACAATATCTTTAATACAGCAACTGCATTTTCTGTTGCACTTGATCTATTGGGAATATCAAGTTCGAAAAAGATTAGCGGATCCATTAATAATCTCAACTGTATCCCCGGTAGATTACAGCAAGTTCCAAACGATAATAATATTGGAGTTTACATAGATTATGCTCACACACCTGATGCGCTGGAAAATGTGTTAGCAACACTTAATGAGATCAAGAAAGAAAAAATGATCTGCGTATTTGGTGCAGGTGGCAGCAGGGATAAAACTAAACGGTCTAAAATGCTTAAAGCTGCCAAATACGCTGATAGAATAATAATTACAAATGATAATCCGCGTGATGAGGAACCTGCTGAAATCATTCGCGATATAATTAGAGATGCAGAAGAAAATATTACATTCTGGATAATCCGCGACAGAAAGAGAGCAATTCAAACTGCCATAAATTTCGCAAGAGAGAACGACATCGTTCTTATTGCCGGGAAAGGTCATGAAAGATATCAGGAGATCAAAGGAAAAAGATTTGACTTCGATGATATAAAAGAAGCAGAAAATGCACTTGATCATTCTTTTGATTATAATAATTCCCTTTCACTTCCCATCGATCCTCTTCAACTTGAATTGATCTTCCAGCAAAACCTGATGATCAATAATGATCCTTTAATTGAAAATATTTCTACTGATTCACGTTCAATAAAAGAGAATTCTCTTTTCTTTGCTTTGAAAGGTGAAAATTTCGATGGTCATAATTATGTTGAGGAAATACTCAAAAAGAAAAATTGTTGGGCAGTTGTAAACATAGATTACCAGAGCAATTCAACAAATATTATTCGGGTAAAAAATACATTAGAAGCTTTTGCTTTACTGGCAAAAATCTATAAAGATCAGTTCGATCTGACTACAATTGCTTTAACCGGAAGTTTTGGGAAAACAACAATGAAAGAATATTTGTATAATATACTATCAGAGATTGCACTTACACACAAAACATTTGGTAATGAGAATAATCTCATTGGTATTCCCAAAACGATCTTTCGGCTTAATCCCAGGTATAAATATTCAGTTTTAGAGCTTGGAACAAATAAGTTTGGGGAGATTAAAAAACTAACTGAGATCACAGATCCTGATATTGGTGTTATTATTTCTATTGGAGCTTCACATCTTGAATTATTAAAAGATGAATTTGGCGTCTTCAAAGAAAAAACAGCACTCTTCCAACACGATCTTAAAGAAAAGTTTTTTCCTGCCGATGATGATAGATTTAAGAAATTCTCGGGAGTTTCCTTTGGTTCTTCCCCACATTCTGACTTTAGATTTACCGATATTTATACAGAAAATGAAGTTACCAAATTCAAAGTAAATGAGATGGAGTTTTCCATTCCAACTCCATTTAAAGAATTTTCTCTAAATGCAGGAATCGCAATTGCCATTGCTCATAAATTACAGATTAGCAAAAGTGTGATCCAAACCGGATTAAATAAACCACTTCAAATCTCTCAAAGAATGGAGATAATCAAACAAAATGAGAAAACACTTCTGGTTGATTGCTATAATGCAAATCCTGATTCTATGAAAGCTGCACTTGTATTCTGGAATGAATACGAAGTGGAAAAACCGCATTATGCAATTCTCGGAGATATGCTGGAACTTGGAAAATTGACAAAAGAACTGCACAAAAATATGTTGATCGTGCTTAAAGAGATGAATTATAAACAGTTAATCTCTGTTGGAAATATATCACGTGCATTCTGTGCTGATGCACATTTTGAAGATGTTGATAAATTTTTATCATCTGGGATGCTGGAAAAGATTCCAGAAAATGCTGTTGTCTTGATCAAAGCTTCTCATGGGATTAAATTAGAAAAAATAATAGGAAGGATTTAAAAATGTTCTATCACCTTTTTGCCCCTTTAGCCAATATGGAAATACTCGGGTACAACTTATTTAGAGTATTTCAGTATGTAACATTTCGCTCAATCGCAGCTTTTATCACTGCAATATTTTTCTCGATATTGTTAGGACCAAAATTTATTAAAATGCTAAAAAAACACCAAGCTGTTGAAAGTATTAATGAGTACGTTCCCATCTCACACAAAGAAAAAGAAGGAACACCTACAATGGGTGGTCTTATCGTGATCTGCAGTATTTTGCTATCTGTACTTCTATGGAATAATCTTGTAAATAGTTATGTACTTATTATGATAATAACTACTATCTGGTTAGGTGCAACCGGTTTTTTAGATGATTATCTTAAGAATTTCTTAAAAGCAAAAAAAGGATTGATAGCAAAATATAAGTTACTTTCTCAGATCGCACTGGGTTTGCTAATCGCATTTGCTTTATATTATAGTGCACAAGATCCCGATATTATCACGAAAATTAATCTACCATTTTTCAAAGGTAATTCAATTCAATTAAAACTCCTTTTTATTCCATTTGTTGTTTTTATGGTTACCGCAACTTCAAATGCAGTAAATTTAACAGATGGGTTAGACGGATTAGCCGGAGGAACCGTAGCTATAGCTGCATTAGGGATTGGCATAATGGCTTACATAAAAGGTAACTTTGTTTTAGCAGAATATTTAAATCTCCATTATATTCAGAATGCAGGAGAGTTGGCAGTATTCATTTCTGCACTTATCGGAACAATGCTCGGATTTTTATGGTATAATGTAAAACCCGCCCAGATCATACTTGGAGATACGGGGTCACTTTCTCTGGGTGGAATATTAGCCGTTCTTGCAGTGTTGCTTAGAGAAGAGATATTTTTTGCAATTGTCGGTGGAGTATTTGTAGTTGAAGCTCTTTCCACGATTATTCAACGTTATTACTTTAAATATACAAGACTTAAAACAGGTACCGGAAAAAGAGTCTTTCTTTGTGCTCCAATTCATCATCATTATGAGTTAAAAGGCATCTCAGAGGAAAAAATTGTAATAAGGTTTTGGATTATTGCTGCTCTTTTGGTTGGTATAGGTTTAGCAACTTTAAAACTCAGGTAGGAAATGAAAGTAGAAAATAGGAGATTTGGAATTCTTGGAATGGCAAGAAGCGGAATTTCCGCAGCGGCTAAAATAAAAGAGCTTGGCGGAATTGCCTTTATTAGCGAATATAAGAATGAAACAGAAATAGCCAATTCCAAACAAATTAAAGACACTTTTTTATGTGAATTCGGGGGACATACGATAAGGCTTCTTGATAATGATGTTCTTATTTTAAGCCCGGGAATTCCTGGAAATATTCCAATTCTAAAGGAAGCTGAGAAACAAAATATTGAAATCATAAGTGAGATAGAATTCAGCTTCAGGATAAAACATCCTCATAGTAAGATAATTGCCATAACCGGTTCTAACGGTAAAAGCACAACTGTAAGTCTTATTCATCATATTTTACAAACTGCCGAATACAACTCTATCCTTGCAGGAAATATTGGAACTGCATTTTCCTCTTATCCAATAGAAAAGGAAGATATTGATTTTGTTGTTTTAGAACTCAGCAGCTTCCAACTTGAACTTATCGATTCATTCAAAGCTGATGTTGCAGCAATTCTTAATATTACACCGGATCACCTTGATCGCTATGATAGTTTTGAGAATTATGCAGAAACTAAATTCAATATTTTCATGAATCAGAACACTAATGATCTTGCCATTATAAATATGGATGATATCATTTCAGCAAAATTCATTGATAAGATAAATTCTGATCTTAAATATTTTTCTCCTAATCCTAAAGCTGATATATATTCTAAAGAAAATTCAATTATTTTTAGTTCGAAAGAATTTTCTATTCAAAAAGCGGCAATTCAAGGTCCTCATAACATCGCAAATATTATGTGTGCAATCTTGGCGGTTTCACCTTTTAATATAAAAAAAAATATAATTCAAAAATCATTAAAGACTTTTTCACCTCTTGCACATCGTATGGAATTTGTAATAGAAGTAGATGGCATAAAGTTCTACAACGATTCTAAAGCAACAAATACAGATTCCGTAAAGTATGCACTTCAGTCTTTTAACACACCAATCAGAATAATCATGGGTGGAGCCGGTAAAGGTGAAGATTACAGTATTTTGATCCCGTATTTAAAAGAACAGGCAAAAAAAGTTTATCTAACCGGAGATACTATTGATGAAATGAAAAAGGTCTTTGAAGGTTCTGTAGAAATTGAATCAATTAAAGAATTTGAAAATGTTATAAAAAAAGCATTCATCGATTCTAAAAACGGAGATATTATTGTTCTTTCTCCTGCTTGTACAAGTTATGATAGATTCAAGAATTTCGAAGAGCGTGGTAACACCTTTAAAGAAATTGTTTCAAGGCTGAAAAAATGAAAACAAAAACCTATATTGCTCAATACGATATTTATATTCTCTTCACATATTTCGTTTTGATAACCTTAGGTATTTTTATGCAGCTAAACATAAGCTCTGTACGCACATCTATGTATTTCTTCTATCGGCAGTTCATCTGGCTTTTCCTCTCTTTTGGATCGCTTTATTTTGCCTTTAAGATTATAGATCTGGAGAAATTTAGAAAGCTTATCGTTCCACTTTTATTGGTCATTATTCTCATGTTGATATCTGTTCTCATATTTGGAGATACTGTAAAGGGAGCTGTAAGAAGTATCCGCATCTGGAAAATCAATATTCAGCCAAGTTTATTAGCCAGAATAATTCTTATTTTTTACTTTGCCCATATTTTAGATAAGCGTAAAAGACAGATTGATGATACAAGACCAAAAGGTTTTCTTAAGCACTTTCACCAACTTATTGTAGTATCTTTCATCATTTATTTCTTGATTTTACTCGAGAAGCACTTCAGCCCTCTTGTCATTTCCGGTATTACCTTGCTTTCACTACTATTCATAGCAAAGATAAGGCTATCAACAATTGGAATTATCCTGGCAACCTGTTTGATAATAGCACTTTTAGTAATTCAACTTGGACCCGCTTACCGTTCCGAAAGAATGAAAATTTATTCTAAGTATTCTCTTTTTCACAAAGCTATAAATAAAGAAAGCGATTATTCTGGAACTCGGGATTACCAGGTTAGAGAAAGTTTACTTTCATTATCAGGTGGTAGGTTGACGGGGACAACATCTAAAAGAGGAACCGGCAAACATTATTTTCTGCCTGAAGCAAAAACTGATTACATATTTTCTATTATCGGTGAAGAATTTGGATTCTTAGGTGCACTTATTGTAATTGGATTATTCATCTTCCTATTTTACAGAGCGATCATCAATTCTTTACGGCAAGATGATACATTCCTGAAACTAGTCGGCATCGGCTTGGGAATGAATATTTTTTTTAATGCAATGGTCAACATCGGGGTTTCGATGGCTATCTTACCGTCGACAGGTGTAACATTGCCCTTTATAAGTTATGGTGGTACTTCATTATTAGTGAATTCATTCTCGGTAGGACTTTTGCTGAATATTAGCGCAAAGAAACAGGTATTACAGAGTTACTAAAGGAAATTTAGATGAAAGATAAGAAAATCATTATAGCAGCAGGTGGAACTGGAGGACACATTATTCCTGCAATTTCTATAGCTAATGAGCTTATGAAAGAAGGAGTTCAAATTCTCTTTGTTGGGAACAGGAACAGCATGGAACAAAAGCTGGCAAAGAAACATGAAATTGATTTTGCTGAAATAAATGTTCAAAAGTTTTACCGTAAAATTACTTTTGCACATTTTAAATTTCCATTCAAGTTGATAAAAAGTATCCTTGATGCCAAAAAAATTATACACGAATTTAAACCAGATGCCTTCTTGGGAACCGGTGGATTTGTTAGTGGTCCGGTTGGCTATGCTGCTCAC
>JAYEKK010000250.1:0-8896 GCA_034660955.1 Candidatus Cloacimonadota bacterium
AGCTGATTTTATCGATTCTGTTCCCATTAAATGGAATTGCCGATTTTTAATATTTGGTTCAAAAGCGGAAAGACTTTTGGCGAATGAATTGAATTCCTTAACTAAAACTAATATCGTTGATCTGTGCGGGAAACTAGAACTGCAACAGCTTGCGTATGCAATTAATAAGATAGATGCTGTTATTACGAATGATAGTGGGCCAATGCATATCGCAGCGGCATTAGAAAAACCGCAAATTGCCATCTTTGGAGCAACTCATCCAAAGCTGGGATTTGCTCCCATGAACAAGAAAGCAATACTGTTATCAGCTGATCTACCATGTCAGCCATGCTCTCTTCATGGTGGAAAAGAATGTCCATTAAAACACTTTAATTGTATGAAATCAATTGCTGCAGAACAAATATTGGAGTCCTTAAAAATCTCAATAAGCTGAATACCCATCAAATATAGTATTGACTGTAAATATACTTTACACAAAGAAAAACATTGTTGACAGATTATTCTTGAAAACTTATTTGAGTTTGAATCAAAATGTTCAAAAGAGGTTTTATGGATAACAAACTCGAAAAAGTAATGGGCAAGTTTGTAACAAATGATAATACGCTTAGTAATAATATTATAAATTTTGTAAAATTAAAAGGTAGCAAAATTATAGAAATAATTGGAGAAACCGGTTCCGGTAAATCCTTTATTCTACGCGATCTAATTCAGGTAATGTGGGATAAGAAAATCCAGTTTGAATTCTATAGCCCACGCGTATTTCAATATAATCACTTTAAACAAATATTACAACTCATAACAAGCATTAATGATCAAGAATATAAAAATATCATTAATGAATCTGAAAGACATAATTTTAAGAATAAATATGATCTCTTTTATTTTATTACAGAGCATTTAAATAAGAAAAAATTACTTAAATCAAAAAACATAATAATTTATGAAAATTTCTATTTGGATGAATATACCCGGGATTTCATCAAGTATGTGATCCAATATACAATAAAACAAAATATTCAGTTCATTATATTTACCAGGGAAGATACTTTTCCATTTTCAAAAAAAATTGAAATTGAAGTACCTGGAAAAGAACAAATCACCAATATTTTAAAAGATGTTCTTCCTAAAAAAGGGGACTCTATAATTACAGATAGTGAAATCATACACAATATTTCCGGTGGAAATCTATCAATAATTGACTATTTAATTAATAACCTACTTTCTAAAAACAAGACATTCGATTTTGATTCTTTTCTTAAAAAGAAGATTAATCTGGAAACTATCCATTCCCAGAACATTAAAGAACTCAATCAAAAACAACGAAAGCTTCTTGTTACCATCTTTTTGCTTGATACGGATGCTTCAAAAAAAAGAATAGAAGAAACTAGTAAATTAACCTCTTTGACGAATGACTTGAACCTACTGTTAAAAAGCAAATTAATAACGAAATATAACGGTAAATATTACATAAAGAAAATTGCAGTAATAAAAAAATATTTTGAAAAACTACCCGATAAAGAGCGAAAAGAATATTCCACGGTCATTTTGAATTTTATCGAACTAGAATTCAAGAAAGACATTAGTGTTATGTTAGGAAATGCCTCTGGCAAATGCTTTGAAGAGAGTATAACTTATTTTTCAAAGTTAAATGATTATAAATCTCTAAAGAAAATATATAAATTATATATCAAATTAATTTCTAAGCCAGATAAAAAAATTGAGATCCTTCTAAGCTTGGGAAAAGCAAATAGGATACAAGGAAAACTGGATATTGCGGCTGAACATTTCCGGGAAGCCCTTAAACTTGCTGTAGAAAAGTCACTTGCTTTAGGTGATGTTGTCTATTGTCTTGCAGAGACTCTTTACGCTATGAATTCCTCAGCTTTTGCACTGGAGATATTAAAAAAATATACTTCCGATTCTGATGAAATTGAATTGATCCTGAAAACCAATTTATTAAAAGCTAAAATTTTATTGGATCTGGAGAAAATGGATGAAGTTATAGAGTTGGCAGATACATCTATGCATTTATCAGATCAGATCAAAGATGCTAATGTCCGATTCAAAATAAAGGCAGATTATAGAAAGCTAAAAGGCACAATTGCTTATTATTCTGATGATTGGAAAAAAGCAGAAAATGAATTCAATGAAGCAGAAACGCTTTATTCTAAAATTAATGATATTAAAGGATTAGCTGCTATTTATAATAATTTAGGAGTTCTGTCAATGTTTCAGGGTGAAATGAAAAATGCTGAAAAACTTTACCAGAAAAGTTTGAATTCTGAAAAAGAAAGATATAACTTAAGTGGAATATCAACATCCCAGTGTAATCTTGGAAGTTTATATGAGGACAGGGGAGATTATAAAAAATCTATTAATTCTCTTAACAAAGCTTTAGATATCCAAAAACTTCTAAACGATGAAGAAAAAACTATCAGCATCTATATCAATATTGGTATTTTCTATATGAATAACGGGAAATACGAGAAAGCTGAGGATGCATTTAATAACTCTCTGGAAATTGCCTTAAAATTTAATATGTATAAGAATGTGATATCTATCTTAAGTAATCTGGGTGCACTATTCTTTAAATCAGGCAATTTTCGAAAGGCGATAGATTACTATGAACAGGCGAAAAAAAAATCTCAGGATTTTAATTTTTCGGAAGGTTTAATAACATCATATAATAATATTGGTGAACTTTATGAAAAACGTGGAGAATTCAATCTGGCATATGAATATTATTCAAAAAGTTTGGAACTTTTACCAAGTATTGTTGATGAGTCTATGAAAGCAGAGCTTTATGGTAACCTGGGAAGTGTATTAACCTCTCTTCATAAATTCAAAGAGGCTTATGCATATTTGGTTGAAAGTTACGATTTTTTTAAGGGTTTAAATGCAAAAAGCCAAATGATCGAAGGAGCTTTAAATCAGGCTTCTTACTTTATTCAAACCAGAAATTATGAAAGTGCTAATTATTATTTAGATTCAGCTCAAAAACTTGCCGAAGAAATCGATAATGATTCTTCTTTGGGAAAATGTTCTTACTTACGTTCATTATTGGAAAAGGAAGATAAAGAAAAAGCTTTGAATCTACTAAGGGAAGCTATAGAATATTTTGTTAAATCAGATAGTAATATTGAACTTGCTAAAGCTAATTATGATTTTGCCTCTCTGCTTCTGGAAAAAGGAGATTGGGAACAAGCAATGCAGATTCTGAATGATAATATAAAGTTGATTAAAGGATTGGGGGCGATCAAGATTCTGGAAAGGAATGATATCTTGATCAAGAAAGTTACAAAAAAATATTCTGTAGAACTTAAAGAATCTAAGTTTCAGGAAACACAACTGAATACATTTTATGAAATAACTCAAGAACTTAATGACATTACCGATTTCGATTCAGTAATTGATACTGCCTTAGATAAATTAGTAGATTTCTCAGATGCGGAAGGTGGTATATTTACACTCTATAATAATAAAATGTTAAAAGATTCTTGGGAATATGTTATTTTGAGGGGAATTACAGACACAAGCGATGATTTTCCAAGGTTCATGAGCTTGATTGATGAAACCTATGATGAGGGATCAAGCCAGAATTATAAACAACCACACTTCGCACCAGAATATAATAATATTATTCTATTCCCGCTTATAGTAAGAAATGATAAAAAGGGTGTTGTATGTCTTTTCACTAAACACGGATCACATTATTTCACCGAAAGAATGGTTAACCTGATAAGTGCACTTTGTAATCAGATCGTTGTAATTGTAGAAAACATTTCATATGAAAACTTACAGAAATCTCATGAAAGTATTCGTGAAGAATTAGCGTCATCCAGTACTTTCGCCAATATAATTGGAAAAAGCAAAAAAATTCAAGAGATCTTTCGTATGATCGAGAAGATAAAGAATACTCCAACTTCAATTCTTCTGGAAGGACCAAGTGGGACAGGAAAGGAACTTATTGCCAGAGCTATTCACTTTAATAGCAATAGACGCAATAAAAAATTTGTAGCTCAATATTGTGGCGCATTACCGGAAACTCTGTTAGAAAGTGAATTATTTGGACATGTAAAAGGATCATTTACGGGGGCAACACATGATAAAAAAGGTCTTTTTGAAGTGGCTGATGGAGGGACGTTTTTCTTAGATGAAATCGCTGATATTAGCCTTTCTACTCAAGTAAAACTTCTGCGATTCCTACAAGAAGGTGAAATTAAGAGAGTTGGTTCTACCCAAACTCATAAAGTAGATGTGCGAGTGATCTGTGCTACAAATGTTTCTTTAAAAGAGAGAGTAGATAACGGAGAATTCAGATTGGACCTTTTTTACAGACTCAATGTTATTAAAGTTGATGTTCCCTCTCTACAAGAAAGGAAATCCGATATTCCACTTTTAGCAGTTCATTTCATGGATAAATACTGTCAGAAGATCAATAAACAAGTTAATGGTATTACCGAAGAAGCTATGAAATATCTTATGAATTATAGTTGGCCTGGAAATATCAGACAGTTGGAGAATGAAATTGAACGAGCTATTACACTTTCGGAAATAGATTCTTCGATCAAACCTTCCGACCTTTCCGAAGAAATTTTCCACTATAAACAACATACAGAGACAGTGCACTTATTAGAAAACAGATCAATGAAAGATGCTGTGGAAAAATTAGAAAAAGAGATGATCCTTAACGCTCTTCAAAAATATGATGATAACCAAACAAAGACTGCAAAAGCACTTAGTTTAAGCAGACAGGGGCTTATTAAAAAAATGCAGCGTTACGGAATAAGAAAATAATTCTTTTTAATTAACACTAACAAATTTTATTAGGATGGTTCATGAAAGATCAATTTAGCTTTATTGCGCTTGATATTGAAACTACAGGTTTTGACTTTATCGAAAATGAAATAATTGAGATCGGTGCGGTTCGCTTTGAAAAAGGTAAAGAGAAAGACCGTTTTTCAATTTTTGTAAAACCTCAAAAAAAAGTTCCAAAATTTATTAAAAGACTTACAAATATTACCGATGAACAATTGGCATCAGGAGAAACTCTTACAAATGCACTTACATCACTCATCGAATTTCTTAAAGATGATATTGTGGTTTGTCATAACACCTCTTTTGATATCGGATTCTTAAACACAAAATTCAAAGAAAAAGGTTTACCGAAAATCATTAATCAAACCCTTGATACACTCGATCTGAGCAGAATTTATTTACCTTTTATTTTAAATCATAAATTGGGTTCAGTTGCAGAATATTTTAAGGTCGATCTTTCAAATGCGCATCGAGCTATTTCTGATGCTCAAGCTACCGGAGAAATCCTTCTTAAACTTATTGATTTTATTTTGAAAAATATTCCAATGAGAGTAAACCATCGGATATTTGAAGTATCCAATATCCAGTTGAAAAAAAATGGTTTAACACGGTTTTTAGAAAAAATTGTAGATCATCAAAAAGAGACAGCTCTTCTCACAAAACAGAAATCCGGTATTGATTTTCATAACCGTAATTATATTAAGCACAAACCCGAGAAAGTGGAAGATCTATCAATCGATACGGTTTTTGGTAAGGAGGGTGTTTTTAGTAAACAATTTGAAAAATATGAACTGCGAGAAGGTCAGATCGATATGGCAAATGCCGTTCTGGATAATTTTGAAAAAAAAGAATTTCTGCTGGTTGAGGCGGGAACAGGTGTTGGCAAATCTCTGGCATATTTAGTTCCTTCCATCAAATACACTAATCGCGAAAATAAAAAAGTAATAATTTCCACAAACACAAAAAATCTTCAGGAACAGCTTTTTTACAAAGACTTGCCTGTTGTTAAAGATTGCATTGATATCCCATTTAAAGCGACTCTTCTTAAAGGAAGAGGCAACTACATTTGTGAAAAGAGATGGTTGGAAACTGCTTTGGATCTGGATAAGATGATCTCTTCCGAAGAGGTAAGTTCCTATTTGAATTTAATTGTTTGGAAAGAGTTTACAAAAACGGGAGATATTTCTGAGAATAGTTCGTTCAATATGAACAGAGATAGAAGAGTTTGGAAAAAAGTTTCTTCCGATAGTTTCCTTTGCCGTAAGAGAAGATGTCCGCATTTCAAGAGTTGCTTTTTGATGGATATTAGAGGTAAAGCGGAGGAATCAAATCTTGTGATCATAAATCATCACTTACTTCTTGCTAATATGCAAAGTGAAAATGCTGTACTCGGTGAATTCGACAATCTTATTATTGATGAAGCTCACAATTTACCTCATCTTGCTCCGGCGGAACTCGGCATTAGTCTTTCCTATCCCGACTTCAATAATTTTTTCAATCAGCTTCATTCTGTATATAACAAATATCAAAGTGGAATTTTGGTAAGGTTACGTACAGATGCAGTTAAAAGTGATTTCCCATCGAAAAAGGAATTACTTAAAAGAATTGAAGAAACAGAAAAATTAATTGATGATAAAAAAGATATTTTTGCCGAGTTCTTTAAAGAGATCGGTGATATTGTAAATAAAAAAGGCAATTATGGGAAGTTGCGGATCACTAATATGGAAACTCATGCTTTTCTTACTGAAGATCTTGAGAAGATCATAATTTTCTGGCAGGAATTTTCACGAAGTTTTAACAGTGTTAGAAGTATTTTTAGTGATGTGAACAAACAGCGATTTATCGAGTATGATAAACATAAAGAAACGCTTGATAGCATTGTGAACATGATCTCGGAATATCATAACATGCTCTCAATAATGCACAACCCAGAGTTCAAGGATTTTGCTTTCTGGATGGAATCTTTCCAAACCAGCGATAAAAAATATCCTTCCGGAGTATTGGTTTATTGCCCGTTGAATATAGATCAGATATTTAATGATAAATTATATTCTTCAGTGGATTCGGTAGTTTTCACCTCTGCCACTATTGCGATCAGAAACAATTTCAAATATTTTGCTAATCGAATGGGATTGAATCTTTTGGAAGAAGGGTTTGTGCGGGAACTGGTTGTAAAATCTCCCTTCGATTATCAAAAACAAACCATGATTTTGGTGGCTGGATTTCTTCCCGATCCTAAAGATAGATTTTTCTCTTCGCAGAGTATTGAGATAATTCGGAATGCGGTTGAAATAACAAAAGCCGGAACAATGGTACTTTACACATCCTACAAAAATCTTAACGAAGCGTATGATACTTTGAGCGAGGAGATGTACAGCAAAGATATTCTGTTACTCACGCAAGGCAAAGGATTGGGACGTTCTGCAATGCTAAAAGAATTTCAAAAGAATAAAAATTCCGTGCTTTTTGGCACTAATTCTTTCTGGGAAGGAGTAGATGTACCGGGTGAATCTTTACAATTACTTGTTTTGTATAAATTACCTTTTATGGTTCCATCCGAACCGATTGTAGAAGCCTATCTGGAAAAACTGGAAGCTGAAGGAAAAAACAGCTTCATGCATTATATGTTACCAAATGCATTACTAAAATACCGACAAGGTTTTGGCAGGCTTATCAGGCACAAAACTGACCGTGGTGTTGTACTGGTGCTGGATAACAGAATATTTACAAAAAGATATGGTCAGTATTTTAAAGATACAATTCCCGCTCGTACCTTCATTCCGCAAACAGACATTGAAATTTATGATCACCTAAGCAAATGGTTCAAGAATAGACGATGAGATTTTGATTAAGGAGAAAGTAAATGAATAGAATCATCGTAATTATCATCTGCCTTGTAATGACGTCATTTGTATTTTCTGATGAATTGGAAATGGATGTAAAAAAGCAAACGATTTATACAAGTATATTATCACCAGGTCTTTTTACAACGCTTGGGCTTGGTATAGGAAGTGTATCACCCAGTGAAAAAGTTGAAAAGTTAGTAATAATACATGCTGGTTTAGCTCCAATGTTTTTAGGTGGAGGTATATATTCACAGACTAGGTACTTTAAAGATTCAACACGAACGGGTATGTTTTACACATTTGATATTGGTGTTGATGTAATTCTGGGTGCAGGTGCAGATCCTGGTGGAGGTAGTGCAGGTTTTATTACCATACCTTTTCCTAATATAGCAGGTGGAATTGGTTATAGTACAAAAATTGGAGAAAATTCATATTTACGCATCTCAATTGATGCAGGTATCAAAGCTGTGATAAGTAATATAAATTTATCGGTAACATTTTAACAAAGAGGAGAAAATAAATGAAAAACATTGTAATGGTATTTATTTTCTGCTTAATAATACATCCGATACTCAGTGTTGAAATTCCAGATAGTACAAAAGTAAAAACTTATAATATAAATCTATCTTATGGAAATGCAAGTGGAGGATCCATAGGAATTGGAAGAATCCAACATTTCGAGAAATCAACCAAGGAAATTACTGCAAATTTTCATTATCTTATGAATTCTGATTATTTTGTAACAGGTGTTTATGGTCAGATAAATTCTTATAAAAACAAACAACGAGTAGGATTTTTCACTCTTTTCAGGGCAGGATTGGATTACACAAAAGGTGAGAAAGAACCATTTGTCTTTGTGATTGGTGGACCTAACCCAAGTGATTACGATATGCAGAAATTTGAAGGAACATTTCCCAATTTAGTAATAGGATGCGGCTATAGTGTACAATTATCATCAAACAATCGGACGCTAATCTATTTTGATCTTGGTATTCAAAAGACATTTGCAAATCTGAATTTATCAGTAACATTTTAACAAAGAAATTATTAATAATATTCAACTATTAAACTACATATTTTCTAAAAATCCATCTAAAAAATTTAATTTATCTTAGTCAACTCCACTCAACCCTAACTCATTAAAAATAGTTAAATTACAAAAAAAATAAAAAAGATTTGACATATAAAACTCGAATTTAACTTTGACATCTCGTGCAAAATGCCAAGGTAGC
>JAYEKK010000251.1:0-1988 GCA_034660955.1 Candidatus Cloacimonadota bacterium
TTTACAGTTTAAGTGTAACTATTTGATAATATTAAGATAAAATTTTCTTCGGCGTAATTTAACATTTGCTTTATATAAGTTCTTGATATTATAAGATATTCTTTTTACAAGTGGTAAACATAGGTTATAAACAAACCCCATAGGAAGTAACAACTTTTTTCACTGGAACCTCGGCTCAGTCCAACAACATTTTATCATCCATCCCGCTCTTTCTGGCAACATTATGAGAGATCGACACGGTTCCGGCAATATCAGAATACTGAGGGTATTTCAAAGCGGGACGAATGATAAAACGCTCTTTGTTATACGTCTACAATAAAACATAAGGTGCAAAATGGAAACAGTTCAAGTCTCATCCTCTGCCATGGTTGCAATTGGATACGATTCAGAAACGAGAATCTTAGAAATTACCTTTAAGCAGGGTGAAACTTATCCATTCTGCAATGTACCTGAAAACATATTTATCGGTCTAAAGAGCGCCCAATCTCATGGTGGCTATTACAATGACCACATAAGGGACAAGTACCAGTGTTAAGTATATCTTCAAGATTATCAAGCAAGGCAATTTCCTTACTGTTATCAATACGCCAATGCTTGTCGTCAGGCTCGTGGAGACCTGGAACATCAGTTGTAACCGTGTTGTGGCAAGCGTTTAAGGAAAGCCCTATTTTTCTTATAAAATCTATTATATCTATTCACAGGCTGGCAAATTTGGCATTATACGTCTAAAAATAAAACGATTGGGGATAAAAATGAAATTGAAAAATAACTCATTGCAAATGTTATGTTTTATTATGCTTGTCGCTCTAATTACATTCTTGGTTGCAAACGGTTATGCAGCAGACCACTTTGGAGAATACTTAAACGAAGGAGCAACAGCCGAATATTCAGAAGCAACTGGGTGGCGAGTTATTACTGGGTACATAATGATATTCGGGTTCTTTGTTTTTTTGTTCGCCAAGTATGGAAAGAGTTTTTCAAATGATAATTAAAATTTGAGGTTAAAAAATGAATCAATGGTATTCACTTGACGTCGGCAATAGGATAGAAGCATTAAAAAAAATAGAACATGTAAAAGATATATTCTGGCGTACATATCAAGAGAAACTATGCCCTGATAACATGGGAATATTTACCAAGTACAATGAAGAATCAGACATTGTTTCCGTACTCTTCCCACCTACTGCTGAACAAGCAGCAAACATGGCTGGTGCAATAAAATGTAAAACTCCACATAGGGAAGACCTTAGCCCGGTCGCTGGTTCACAACCCTGTTTGGACATTCTTTATCAAAACAAGAACGAGCAGTAGCAGCGTCTAAAGTACTCGTAATCCGGTTATCAATGCAAAATCTCCCTGGTAAGATTTCAAGGCCGGTCACCACTCCGTTCTCATAGATTTCGATTGTGTGCCCGTTGTCATTGTTTTTTATTATAAAAATTGGTTCATCGCTCATAATAAAATCGTATAACGAATAAGGTTAGATTGTGAGAGCGTAGCGAACCACAATCTGAATCGTTTGTTGGACAAGCCCGGGTGGTAATCATTCACTTCCCCCCTGACAGCCAACAGCCTTTTTTGGGTTTCAAAGCACAATCCATTGAGAATACGCCTTTGGGTGCAACCCTGTCCGCGGTTGAAACCCTGCAAAAGCCTGTCGGCTGCCAGGGAGTGTGAACGGTTACCCCGGGTGAGAATAAGCGATAAATTTTAACAGATGAAACTGATTTTGTTCAGACTGGAAGGGTGGTGTAATTTTCTGGCATAAATCTTGCTATACGAAAATATCTTATTTGCTGATATTTCAGCATGTTACGGAAATTGCAGGTATTGAAAAATAAAGCTTTTTGTCAGGATATTTCATTTATTCCAATAATTTTTTTATGATTAAGTGAATACATTTTTCTCAAATTCATAATAATGAACGCTACCTCTAAAGCTGAAAGATGTCAAACGATAATTGTCTGCCGCGTAGCGGCTTCGTCCAT
>JAYEKK010000252.1:0-1982 GCA_034660955.1 Candidatus Cloacimonadota bacterium
TTTGGAAGTGTTCAAATAATCGATTGCAAGTTTACCACCAAAAGAATCAGTTCCATTCAATTCATGGAAATATTCTGTTAGAATATCAGATTTCTGTTTATTAAAATTAACAGCTTTCCAAGGTTTTAGACTGGCTGGGGCTATACCAATTTTTTCGTCGCATTTAGCTTGAATATCTGCATACTCCACATATTTCCTTGCTTCAAGATCATAAGCTGCAACCGGTCTTCCACCGTCATATTTAAGGAAACCATCTTTTTGAGCTCCACTGGAGAATTGTCCGCCTTTCACACCCAGTTCCAGCATTTTATGTAGTTCAGGACTGTACAAATCTTCATCATCCAGATAAGGATTCATCACACCCATTATGAAACTGCAAACATCTACACCAACGTAATCTATCAGTTGGAAAATTCCCATGGGACGAACCAGGAAATCCCGACTGATCTTATCAACAATATAGATTCCTTCAGGAATGGAAATATTTTCTTTTTCTACCAATTCCAGAACTTTGTTAATCCCATAAAGAGCATCCCGCATGAAGTGACCATTGCCGATAAATCCGGCAAAATCATTTGAATAAACAATTTTCTTTCTCAGCTTTTTTGCATATTCCAGAGCAAATTCTTCTGTTTCTTTAGCTGTATCTTCTGTGAGAATAAGTTCTACAAGTTTTTGCACTGCTGGTGGATTGTAGAAGTGGAATCCTAAAATGCGTCCTTTTAAATTTGCTTCATTTTCTAATTTTGTGATTGGAACTGAAGAAGTATTGGTAAAAAACCAGGGTTTGTTAGGATTATTCTCGTCGATCTCTTTGAAAATTTTAATCTTCAGATCAGCATTTTCTGCAACTGCTTCAAAGATAAGATTGGATTTATAAGCTGATTCTAAAGTTGTAATCGGACGAACAACGTTCATCACATCAAATACATACTCATTGATAATTTGACCATTTTCAATAAGATCTTTACGATCTTTATACATTTTCCTCAGAAATACAGTTTTCTTCTCAGCCAGTTTTGTTACCTGAACTTTCAGATATTTCATCAATCCCGATAAGGCTTCATCGGAAATATCCATCGCATTCAGAACAAATCCTTTGTCCTTGTTTTCAGGAAGAAAACTAAGATCCACCATTTCAATGGCTGTTAGGAGCAAGATGCCGCTTCCCATTTTACCGGCAGCTCCTAGAACTGTTACATTTTGTAATCTTTCAGCATAATTCATAATTTTTTTGTTCTCCCGTATATTTTTCTGTCTTATTTATTCCAATTTGGTTTTCGCTTTTCCATCTTCTGTTTACCATCTAGGCTTTCGCTTCTCCAGAAAGGCTTTCATCCCTTTGGCACCTTCTTTTTCAAAAAGCGAAGCAAAACCTTTTGCTTCCAGTTCACATCCTGCTGCAAAATCAGTATTAAAACCATCACGTGTCATTCGTTTGATCAATTTTACGGAATCCGGTCCTTTTGTAATTATTTTTCCGGCAATTGCCAACGTCTCTTCCATCAGGTTATCCGATTCTACAATTTTTTGTACTAATTTCAATCGATAAGCTTCTTCTGCATTGATCATATCTGCTGTATAAAGAAGATACAATGCATCAGCTAAACCAACGAGACGAGATAATCTTTGAGTTCCGGCAAAACCGGGAGTTAAACCCAAATTTACTTCCGGTTGTCCAAACTTGGCTTTTGTGCTGGCAATACGGAAATCGCAAGACATGGCAAGTTCGCAACCGCCACCTAATGCAAAACCATTTATGGCAGCAATCACAGGTTTGGAGAGTGCTTCGATCTTATCGAAAACTGCTTGTCCAAATTTGGAAAACTCATAACCTTCCTGCTGTGTTTTATCGCACATTTCGGCTATATCTGCTCCAGCTGCAAAAGCTTTACCTTCTCCAGTAATTATCACTACACTTATTTCATTGTTTCCTTCAATATCATCCAGCAGTGAATCCATTTCTTTAAAGAAATCTGTGT
>JAYEKK010000253.1:0-1978 GCA_034660955.1 Candidatus Cloacimonadota bacterium
TGCACAACAACTGTTCATATCGAAGTTTATTCAAAAAATTTAAAATTTCACCGAAAAACATTTAACTTTGCAGTCCTCAAATATGGCATATGGCAAAAGTAAAAAGGCCATCGTTCTTTAAATTATAAATTGACAATTGACAATACAGAATTAGGAGTGTTCGAAACCTTAAAGCAAAGATAAAAGTTCTTTGAAATATTGAAGAATTAATGGTTGTTAACCGTTGTTGGTTGGATATTAACCGATGGATTTAGTGTGTTTTGTAAAATCACTCGATATTAACAATTGTTTGAGTTGATTGTTTGTAAAAAACACTGATTTTCAGCGCCTAACATTAATAACTCTTTTAATTTTAGTATCATAAGTATTCTCTTATGTCTAAAATTAAAAGAGATACCATTAAAGTTAGTGAGATCATTCAGCTTATTCCTGATCATCTTTTTGCTGGTTTGAGTGAGCATACAAAAGTAGATTTCCAGGTAAAAAAGCTATATGGACGCAATGTCTTTTATTTGTTGCTATATGGACTATTAAAAAGTGAAAGGCTCGGATTAAGGTCATTGGAGGATTTTTATAATTCATCAAGTTTCAAGATACTATTTGATATACCTGAGGATAATCAAACCAAGTACAATTCACTTTCCAGCAGATTGGCCACAATGAATGTTGAATTTTTCGAGAAAGCTTATGAGCTTATTTATGAGCAGTTTAGCGAATTATATGATGATTTGGAATCTCATAAATATAAGATTACCCGAGTAGATTCTACTATGGTATGCAATACAGCTACCAAACTGGAAAAGGGAATAAGCGTTGGCAGTAAGAAAAATGGTAAAAAGCAGTTAAAATATACTGTTTGTCTGACAAATATACTTCCCAGTAGTGTAGAATTGTTTAATGAACAATCTCACATAAGTGAAAACTTGACCATCCCAAAAGCTATTTTAAAGGTAATTGATAAAAGACAAGATAACGTGTTTGCTTTTGACCGGGGCGTTTCATCCAGAGAGATATTTTGCAAACTTGACGATAGTGACTGCGTCTTTGTAACAAGACTCAAAAAAGATGCTCGGTATGTACCACTAATGCCTTTTAGTACCACTAAAGGCTTAAAGGTGGGGAACCTATCTGTTATCAGTGATCAAATGGTAAATCTCTATAAATCCGGAGATAATGTTATAGAACATCCTTTTAGGTTGCTTATAACAGAAAACGAACAGGGAAAACGCTTCTTGTTTCTTTCCAATAAGCTTGATATCAAGGCTAAGGATATCGTTTACATCTACAAAAAAAGATGGGATATTGAGGTGTTCTTTAGGTTTATAAAACAAGAACTTAACTTTACTCACTTTATAAGTGTCTCAGAAAATGGTATTAAAATAATCCTGTACATGACACTTATTTTGGCCATGCTTATCCTTATCTACAAAAAAATCAATGAGATAGGATACAAAACGGCAAAAAGACGATTTAATATTGAACTGGGTGATCTGTTAATGGCTTTAGTAGTACAGTATTGCGGGGGAGACCCAAAACTTGTTTTTCGATGACTTGATATATAAGTGAGCTTGAAAAATGTAATTACTAACTATTTAATTCTTCATTTTTGAAACCAATACAGCATAAGATAGATCGATTATACGCTCGAATGAAATGTTTCGAACACTCGTAACTCAGAATCTATAATTAGGAATTGTTCTAAAAATTGAACTTTAAAGTTTATTTGGATTTTAGAGTTTGAATTCTGAATTTTCGAAGTACGGGGTGTGGCGCAGTCCAGTAACTAATCCAGGTTCGATGGGTATAATATTGTATAGCAGGCTATGCTTTTTTCCTGTAAATAATAAAGAGAGTAACTACCCCAATCAATACAAAAGGTAAACTCAGCAGTTGTCCCATATTCAGAAGCATGCCTGATTCAAAGGCTACCTGTGGTTCTTTCAGGAATTCAATGAAAAAACGGAAAGTGAAAACCAGG
>JAYEKK010000254.1:0-8847 GCA_034660955.1 Candidatus Cloacimonadota bacterium
ATACTTCTCCAATATATGATAGTTGGTCACAAAATTCTGATGATAATACACTTACATCTATCGATAATGTTAGCGGTAAGATAGTTTATAGAAAAAGATTTGGCTCTCTTTCTGTTGGAAGAGGAACACATATAATCGGGAATAATATTGGCGGCAGCATCATATTAAATGATGCCTGCAACGACTACGGATATTTCAGCGGAAAACTGGATTTTAGGAAATTTTCTATTTCTCTAATGCATGGAACTCTAATACCCGACAGTACGAATGTAAATGATCTGGGAGAACCAATCTACAAGGATTATGACGATAAATATATTGCAGTTAAAAAACTGGATTGGAGACCAAACAATAAAATCCATTTCTTCGCTGGAGAAGAAGTGATCTATGGAGGTAGAAGTATCGATCCAAGCTACCTTCTACCACAAACTTTCCTGCGTGCTACCGAGCATAATCTGCGTGATAGAGATAACGTACTAATCTTTTGTGGAATGAATCTAAAATCTTTTCCTCACAATACTTTCTATGTAAATTTTATTCTGGATGAGTTAAGTAAAAGTAAGATATTCACAGATTGGTGGGGAAATAAATATGCTATTCAATTGGGAAACTCCTATTTGATCGACCGGGAAAAAGATTCACGTATCACCATCGAATTTACTGCTGTTCGCCCTTGGATGTATACACATAAGATCCTTCATAATAAGTACTCACACGATGGGATAGGACTTGGTTTCCCGAATGGAAGTAATCTAATCCAGATAGCTGGAGAACTCAATTATAATCTGTTAAAATGCCTTACTGCTAATGTTCATAGTTCTTTTACAAAACAAGGAAGTTTGGGGAATGATTTCAGTATAAATTATGAGACCAGACCAGATGACACTGCAAGCTGGCTTGAAGGTGAGAAAACTGAAAAGATCGAAATAAAAACAGTATTTAAATGGCAGCCTTTAACTCATCATAAAATAATATTTGGTCATTCAACTATCAGGATTGATGATAATGATCTTGAACATCAATTGAGCATTAGTTACCAAGCATCATATTAATATGGATATATTTGTTTTCCTTTTTTCATTATTTCTCATAATTCTTGGAATGGGAATTTTACGTTCATGGACAACATCTGAGGTTAAAGAACTGAATTATTCAATAATCATAGCTTGCCGAAACGAAGAGCAAAATCTCCCAAAGCTATTTAATTTTCTAAAAAAGTTGGATTATCCAAATGTAAATTTTGAGATCATAATCGTTGATGATGCCTCGACCGATAATTCATCAAACATGATCAAAGCCTTCTGTGAAGAACTTCCGAATGCAAGATTCTTCCAATTAAAAGAGAAAAGTAAAGAATATCTAGGTAAGAAAGCTGCACTTAAACTTGCAATAGATCACGCAAAATTTGAAATACTGCTTTTTACAGATGCCGATTGCTTCCCACAAACGAATTGGATAAGTTCCTACAATAACTATTTCACAGACAACACAGGATTTGTTGTTGGAAGCTATGAAGAGATCAAAGTAGGAAGTTTTAGAAAATTTTGTAATCAAATATCTTCTGCGATCTTTGCCTGTACTATAGGACTGGGATTACCATTTAGTGCGGCTGGTGGAAATATGGCAGTTCGCAAAAAGGCATTTGAGCAGGTGAAAGGTTATGAAAAATTCAAGCAGAATATTGCAGGAGATGATAAGCAGCTCCTTAATTTGATAAAAAAAACATCCTGGGAAATCAGGTATAATCCGGAAGTACTTGTCTCAACAGAAGTAGACCACTTAAATTCACATAATAAAGCTAAAAGAAAGTATGGTAAATTTGGAATATCTTCACCTTTATTCCAAGTTTTCTCAATCCTGACTTTTTTATTCTATCTATATCTTCCTTATAGAATATTTTTTATGAAAGAGTGGCAGAGTTTTCTCAGTTATTTTCTAGGAGCAATACTATTCTGGTTTGCAAATATAATTAAACATAAATTTAAATTTACACCCATAGATTTATTTTTCATTGTCATTTATCCATACTATTTAATTTATTACTCAATATTGGGATTATCAGGGGATTGGAAATGGAAAAATTAATTAGAAATCGTTATTTTTATTTTATAAAGATTCTCATAACCTTAATAATATTGTATTTCATTTTCAAGAAAATCGACTTTCATGTCCTTTTTCATTCTTTCAGACAAATCAAAATTTCGGTAATAGCGTTGATGCTGATAACAACAATAACTAAGATTTTTATCGAATATAAGAACTGGGGTCACTATCTCGCGATTAACCCCGAATATAAACCTAAACCATCAGAGATTTTTAAATCTCACATGATAGGGCATTCTCTCAGTCTATTAATCCCTGGGGGTATAGGAGCGGCAGGGAAAGTTTTTTTTATTGAAAACCCCAAATCTAATACCTTCATGTCAATTGGAGTAGAAAAGTTTTTCCAGGTTTGGATCAACTTGCTTTTTGCCAGTTTCGCTGCAATTTTCTATTTTAGGAAAATCAATATATACATACCGATAGCAATCCTTGTTTTCGTGATTTTTCTACCTCTCTTTATCTACTGGATCAAGCATCTTTACCGCGTTAAAAGTATCGAAAAGTATTTTATGGAATACATAAAAATATTACCTTACATCAGCCTGATGCAGATCACTTACATGTTTCTTACTATTTTTCAATACTTTATTCTGGTTAATGTTTTTTTACGTTTTCATATTTTTTCAGCTATCATTTCCATACCGCTCATTCTCTCCTCCAATCTTATTCCTATAACTTATGCAGGGTTAGGATTACGAGAGAAATTTGCAATCGAAGTGTTTTCGAAATATACAATTTCCGCTGAGATTGCTGTAACCGTAACTTTAACGATCTTTCTTTTTAATTCAATCTTACCTGCTATTGTAGGATTGATTTTATTTCTTAGTAAGAAGAAAAAATAAAAATTGAGAATAAACCCATAACTTGTAAAATAAATTATTCCTACGACTAAAGAGCTTGTGTGAGAATGTTTAAATTCTTACTTAACTGTCACACTGAGTAGAAGCTTTAGTTTCGTATCAAAGTGTAGTAAACAATTATCCTTCGATACTTGGCTAATGCCAAACTCAGGATGACAACTTTTTTGCATTCTCACACAGGCTGTAAAGTTGGGCTATTTATTGAATTAAATACTTAGAGAATAATATAAATATTTACCCCCTCTCCTCGCAGGAGAGGGTCGGGGTGAGGTAATTATACCTTTGTTTCTTCAATTTTAATTTTTATGCCTTCCAAGCAATTTCTGCAAATTGGTATTTGTTTTCTGTCTGATAAAATTTGATTTCTTACTTTCATAATATTCTCATTTTTCCAAAGCTGGTTCAAACTTGAATCCATCACATTTCCAACCTTAAAATCTCCATCTTTATCAAAGCAGCAGATCGCAGCTTCTCCATCCCAATTTACAACCGCATTGGTCCAAATACGCCGGCAACGATTTTTTATACTAAATTTAAGTTCAAAATTATCACCATTAACTTTATATCTTCTGTATTTTGGATTTGTGGGAAGATAATTTTTAATATCATCCTTGGAATAAATTTGAACACTTTTAAGTTCAAGGTTATCTACTCCAAGTTCTTTGGAAAGTTGTTTTATTTCTTCAATTTCATGTTCATTATGTTTCATTACCAAAAACTGCCAGCGTAGAAGGGGATTTGTTCTATTCAATTTTTTCTTAGCAGCTACAATCTCTTTAACTCCTTTAATTACTTTGTCCAATTTTCCATTAACTCGATATTTGTTATAAGTTTCCTGTGTTGTTCCATCCAATGAGACTATCATTGAATCCAGTCCGGAATTCACAACATCTTCTGCATCGTAATCAATATTCCCATTTGTGGAGACTAATGTGAACAATCCTCTATAAGAAGCGTATTTAACCATCTTAGAAAAATCCTTATTCAAATATGGTTCACCCTGATTCCAAAGTACGACCATGAATGCAGTTTTATGAATGTCATCAATGATCTTTTTGAAAACTTCAAAAGACATATAACCTTTTGCTCTTTTTAGAGTTCCATTTCCGGAAGGACAAAGCGGACATTGCAAATTACAAATATTGGTAGGTTCTATCATTACAACAGGTGGAGAGCCCCAGTAAATTGCTTTTTTAGTTAGCAATGAAATATAATATGAAAGATATACTTCTATAGCATTAAATAATCTTTTGAGTCTAAAACTTTTTTTCAAGAACCGAACTTTTTCGTTTAACATAATTATTTCCTTAAGGGACTTTTGTTTAAGGAGTATTCGTTGTCAAATGTTAATATCTCTAATAAATAATATCCCGATTTATCTACCCTTCCTTAAAAGAACAACGTATAAGATTCGTCAGGGTGACGATTAATTTATTTTTGCACAAAAAAAACCCCGCAGAAATGCGGGGTTTAGTACTAATTTATTTACAATTTAGAATTGGAATCCTAATTGTAATGTAAGTGTGTCTCCTAAATAGTCATCACCAGTTGTTCCAGCATCAAGAACTTCGTTTGAATACATTTTGTACTCAAGTTTAAGAACTGAATCTTCTGTTGGTGCAAAGTTTAATCCAAAGAACATTGCATTATTTTCCATTCCTTGCATTAATAAATCATCATCAGCACCATCATAAGTAAAGTAACCTAAGTATGGTTTAATTCCATTGAAGCCAGGTACATAATTTGCAACAAAGTATAAATTCATATCACTTGAATCTTCAACGCCATCATCATTATTTACAAGTTGAAGTTCTAGATCAACCATTTCTGCAGCTGTATAACCTAAGTCAAAAGCCCAATCCATTGTTCCATCAAGACTATCTGGAACACCTCTCATAACAAGGCCGGCACCTAACTCAACACCTGCTACGTTATAATCAAAACGTGCACCATAATCAGCGTAATCATATCCACCCATGTTAGACGTATTAACATCAACTGTATAAAGCTGCCATGCTAATCCGCTTACATTACCATCAAGTTTTAACATCCAGTCATTTTCTGGATTAATAAAGTTCCAGCAACCACCATCAAACCATGGACCAACTGGTTCAATAATATTAATGTTAGCAAATCCAGAAGGATTTAATTGTTTCACTAATGGAACTGCAGTTTTACCAACTAAAAGATTAACCATTGGGTGTAGTTTGAATTTTTTGAACATATGGTTTATTGTCCAAGGAGCACCACCAGTATCATTATAGTTAAAATGGAAACCATAATCGGCTCCCCAATAACCAATACCTACATAACCTTTAACTAAACCACCGCCTTCATCTGTTGAACCAGCATATCCAATAACAGGATACTGCATGTAAGCTTCACCGGAAGCGCCTGCAAACAAACTTGCAACGAATACTAAACCAACTACTAATAAAATAATTTTTTTCATTTTTTTCTCCCTAGATTTTTTTTCACACATTTAGTTAAACTTAATTAACTTACTTATTTGCGATAGTAACACTCATTTTTAAATTATCACATTCTATTCTTATATTAATGAACATGCCTAAATGAATTTTATTCAAGAATTGTGTCAAGAAATATTTGTTAAATAAATCTTATCTAATTGAATTATAATGAGTTGAACATTATTATGTAATATTTCAATAACACATTAACACACTTACATATGTCTATATTCCAATAAATTACCTATTGTAATATTTTTTTAATCTTTATTCACTTTTCTTACAATTGGCAGAAAAATTATCTCAAGCGGCTTAGTCATTATATTCCCGCTAATATCTTTTGCCTGTATTGTAAACTTATATGATGAATAATTATTTAACCTATGCTGTGAGCTAAAAATATAGTGCTTAGAGTTTTTGTTAAGAACAACAATATCCTCTATTTTACTAGTTTCAACTTCAATTAATTCTGTTTCAACATCATCTTCCATTATGATCTCAGAGAATATTACTGATATTTTGGGTAAGAAGGAATTAACGGAAGAGCCTGTGCGTGGGTTTGATGAAATAATTACCGGAGGAATTGTATCCTGTAACACAGTTCCATCAAATAGAAGTAAACCTTCTAAAGTCAGGTTATTTTTTGCATCTAGAATATCAAGAATGTTAATTTTATACTTAAGTGTATCTAAATCTGAGGTAAGAAGGGTTAGTTCATCCTCGAAAAGATATTGAGCTTTTATGAATACTTTTGATTCCAATGAATCAGCTGTTCTTATGGATACTTGGGAAAATGAACTAATTGGTTCGGAGAATGTTACATTGATACTATTATTAGAAATCACACTTGTAGATTTTAATTGTGGTTTTATTGTATCTGCATAGGCAAGATAAATATTCATTGTTGTTGAATTAACAGGATCAATTAAATTTTGGAAATACGGTTCACTTTCGCTATCATATTTTTTATTTGTATTTTTATCAATATATGCACGAATAATATGTTCCACATTATTTAGGTCTTCAATTGAATATGTCTCTCCTAAAGCTTCCTGGGAGAAGATTTCAATTGAATCTGCTGTTAAGATCGTCATCTGTATAGGTTTGTATTTATCTTCAGCTTCTTCAAATAAAAAGCTTCCGGAAATACGATTTGCATTCAGCTTCCCACTTGTAAAAATATATGAACTGCCTGTATTTAGAAAATTGCCATGTTCACCTTTAATCTTCTCAGAGAAATTGAAGTAGTAGTTTGTATTTTTCTCTAATTCTTCTAAAATTTTTATCGTTAAAATGTTTCCATCCCAACTATATTTCTTTTTTAAAATCGGAGGATATATATATATTCCAGATAGAGTTGTATTCCGTTCGATAGGCTTAGAGAAAATAATTTCGATATCTGAATCGGTGATGTCGCTATATTCATCGGGGATCACTGAAACAATTTCCGGTTGAATCGTGTCCTTTTTTCCACCCGTTGGATTCTTTTTATGACCACATGAAATTAACCCCGTTGTGATCAATAAAATCAAAATACATTTAACTGCATATTTTGTAATCTTATTCATTAATATTATGTTTAAATTTTCCATTTTTCAGGAAGAATACAGTTTGCTTAATAACTTCATCATTATATTTGATAGTTAGATGTGTGCTCTGTACTACCATAAAATCATTCATTTCAGTAAGTTTTGTATTATCAACAGCAACTCTTCCGTCATCTTCTCCCGGGATTATTCTAGAAAAATATGGGTTTGAACTTTTATTCCCGGCGATAATACCCACTTCTGGGATAATAGGCTTAAGCTTTGACAATATATTGGAATCAGTTGCCAACTCCTGCCCTATGGCTCCAACGATAAGTTTATAAAATTTACTCTCCTGAAAATGATCGGCAACTTCTGATCCATGATTGGGTGGACTCAACATAACAATGCGGCTTCCTGCCGGTAAATTGTGCTCCTGAAGATAATATCTTACAATTAAACCACCCATCGAGTGAGTAACAAAATGGATCTTTTCAATTCCTATTTTTTTATATCTTTCTACAATTTCCGTTAACTCCTTTTCGGATAAAGATTCAATAGTTTCTCCAGTTGATGAGTAGCCAATGTTATTAGTCATATAGCCTTCATTTTTCAACGCGCTTTCCAATTTTAACATAGAAAGCTTAACATCACCGAGTCCATGCAATAAGATCACGCTTTCGTTAATGACTTTTGCATTTAGATTGTATGAGAAAAAGCACGAAATGATCAGAAAAACAAATATAATTGTATTGTGCACTATTCTGTTACCGAATATCTTCTTTTAAAAGCATTACTCAAGGTGAGCGAGCTTGTATACTCAATGTCTCCGCCGAATGGAAGACCTGTAGAAAGCCTGGTGATCTTAACATTTTTATCTTCAAATTGTGATGCCAGAAAATTAATTGTGCTTTCACCCTCAGCAGAAGGATTTAATGCTAATATTATTTCGTCTACTTCACCTGAATTTGTTATTTTTTCTAACTTATGGAAATTAATTTCGTCCGGTCCTATTCCATCGAGCGGAGAAAGCAGATCGTTCAAAACAAAATATCTACCTTTAAATTCATGAAGGTTCTCTATTAAATAGGCATCCTGAGTATTTTCAACGACACAGATCACATTGGAAATTCGTGTTGTGTCTGCGCAAAATCTGCAAGGATCTGTTTCAGACAGCATATTACAAATTGAACAATTCTTATAACTATGTACTGCATCTTTAATCGAATCAGCTAAATCTATTGCATCTGTTTTTTCTTTACTGATCAGATGTATGGCCAGACGCTGTGCTGTTTTAGAGCCAATTCCGGGAAGTTTCTTTAAGTTATTTACAAGATCTTCTAAAAACCCATTAAACATTTATTTCACCTTTATTGCTTTATATAAAATTGGAATCTTTATAATCTTCAATCTTAAATCTTCAATCTTAAATCTTCAATCTTAAAACATTCCCGGTATTTTTAAACCACCTGTAAGTTTACCCATTTCCTCTTCGCTGGATTTTGCAATTTTATCATGAGCTTCATTAACAGCAGCAATTACAAGATCTTCTAACATTTCTATATCATCAGGGTCTACAACTTCTTTATCAATATTTAAAGAAATGAGTTGATTTTTACCATTCATTTCAACTTTAACCATTCCACCACCGGAAGTTCCTTCTACAATTTTATTAGCAAGCTCTTCCTGAGCTTTCATCATCTCATCCTGCATTTTCTTGGCTTGCTTCATAAGATCTTTCATTCCTTTCTTTCCACCTGGATACATATCTAATCCTCCATATTTTATTAAATCTTTTTCAACAAATTTATTGCTACTTTTAAAGTCAAATTATTATTCAAGTGTTTCAAGTTCTAAAGCCAGTTGATATATCCTATTCTTTTGTTC
>JAYEKK010000255.1:0-1969 GCA_034660955.1 Candidatus Cloacimonadota bacterium
GATTAAATTGATAATCATAGTTTAACCTAAATATCTAAAGTAATAGTCAAAAAAGTACTCCAATTGTAAATTGATATTGTATTTAGAAAAAACAAAAGGAGCACTCATAAGGTGAAAAAGAAAATTAGTAAGAAATTTTGGCAAGAAAAAACAATAAGGACAGAATTCAACAGTGGAACGCTCACAAACTATTCCGGCATTTTCCCGATTTATCAATTTATGCAAAAACTGGATTTTTTCAATTTATTGGAGAAAAAGCTTGATATTCCACTCCATCATAATGCGAAATATACAACCGGTCAGATAGTTAGCCTGGTAATTACAGGATTGTTTTCCGGTTTGAATAGAATTAACAAATTTGAGAGTTACAGTCGGGATACATTAGTTCAGAATCTCTTAAATTTAGAAGGCAAAGTTGATGAAGATACAATCGGTGGTAGATTCAAGAGATTTAATCAGAAATATAATAATCAGTTTCTTGATTTGATGAGTGTGTTTTCCAAAAAGGTTCATAAGAAATTACAAACAGATTCTGATATTCTCGATCTGGATTCGACTCCGAAAGTAGTATATGGTAATCAGGAAGGAGCAAAGAAGGGTTTTAATCATACTAAAAAGACCGCCAAATGCTATCATCCTCTTTTATCTTTTCTGAACAGCACCAAAGAATGTTTATCGATTTGGCTTCGTCCGGGTAATTGTTATTCTTCCAATAATGCCGTCGAATATTTACGAGATGTTTTTTGTAAACTTCCTTCCGGTATCAAAGAACTTCTCGTGCGAGCAGATAGTGGCTTTTTCGGTGATGCCCTTATTTCTCTGATAGAAAGTCGTTCCAATACATTCTATCTTATTAAAGTAAAACTGAAAAACCTGGATTCTTTATTAGAATCTCGCAGCGATTGGCTTCCTGTATCCGGCAATCCTTTAATGGAATGTTGCAGCTTCATTTACAAATGTAACAGTTGGGAAAAGGAAAGACGGTTTGTAGCATTACGCTCTGTAAAAGAGCATCGAACGATGACAAATGGTTGGATTTTTGAACATTATATTTATGACTATGTTTGTTATGTTACGAATCTTGATCATTCCCCTAATACAATAGACCGACTTTACAAAAAGCGTGGAGAAAGTGAGAATTGGATTGAGAATGTAAAAAATCAACTGTTCGGAGGAACAATCAATGTAGATAATTTCTGGGCAAATGAAGCCTTCTGGATTTGTAGCGTCCTGGCATATAATATCAGTGTTTGGTTTCGAAAGTTTACTGATCTCCATTGTTGGAGACAAGAACCTTCAACTTTTCGTGAATGGTTTGTCAAACTTGCCGGCAAGGTTGTTCACAGTGGTCGCAAGTGGTATTTGAAAATGTATAAAGCATATCACAATAAGGAGGAGTGGTTGCAGATGAGTTATTATCTATCTGAATTAGAGTTTGGCTGAGACAATTGAATATAGACAACACTAATTGCTCAAACCAAAGTGGAAATATCTCCTCTCACAAGAGGATTGTATCTAAAATTCAGGATTTTGTAACAAAAGATAAGGAGAAATGAGAATAGGTTGATTACTATTTCTGAAAAGGGAAAAATAAAAATTTCAATATGAAAATTGGATAATTTTAGCCGTTTTTCGACTAAAAAAAGAGGAGTGTATGGTGGATGGAAGTTACTTCAGATATTTAGGTGAATATATTAAATTCTAAAAATTTAATTAATTTTTTGGATTATTTTAAATATGAACATCACTACTGTCCTGTTATAAGTCAAACAGCATCAATTGGTTAGAGTCGGAGTGCAGCTCAGTTCTGTAATTAGTTTTTGTAAGTAGTTGTAAAATAGACACTTTCTCAAAAACAGAGACACTCAAAATTTGTAGAATTTTGTATAAACTCATCTCTATTTTCAATGTTCTTTTTATGATCGCAATCATAATATATGTACAAATACTGATCCATATTTGAGTTTTC
>JAYEKK010000256.1:0-8780 GCA_034660955.1 Candidatus Cloacimonadota bacterium
TCATCCGCATCATAAACATTTTGTTATCTTTAACAAGATCTTTCAATATGTGAATTCCCCAAAATTCGAAAATATGAACATGGGTGAATTTAGTAATTGGTGGAGCGAAAGAAATAAGTTAGAACCAGAATTCCAATATATAAACAAAAAAATTATAGCAAAGTATAATTCTAATATTGTATTTGTTAGAATTTCAACAAAGAATGGATTTATAATCTCACAAAAGGGTGATGTTCAAGTAGATGAGATTACACTAAAACCACACATTAAACAAATAATAAAGCATGATCTGAAAAGAATTCGCAAGTTTCACTGGAGAGATCTTCTTTATGATTATGAAACAAAGAAAAACAAGAAACACTTTCTATAGAACTGATTTCTCCGAAATTATCTCTCGCCAAACATCATAACTTAGCCACCAATTTATTTGTTTTGAATATTCTTTGTTACCTCCATAATATTCATCGATCATGAATTTAATTTTTTTCAAATCATAATGAGAATGATCTATAACAGCCTTACTCCTAATTCTATCCTGCACAAAATTTGGGATTTTATCTAAAAATTGCGTATCTAAATTAGATATAGGATATTTTTTTATAATTTTCTTGATCTTTGCCATACCATATGCTGCATATAAATTCAAAGTGAATGGAATGATTGTATCGTATTTTACAATTGGAAACTTTGTGAGATGATTATGTTCTTTCAATATTTTTTTATTCATAATTTCAGATCTCCGATGTTTTTCACTCACATTAAAAACCATTTTTAGCAAAGATGGCTGTAGGAAAGGCATATAATTTGTTAAGTAATTATCCATTCGGGATTGTGTAATTGTTCCATTTATAGTTTTATAATATCTTATACTTAAAAGATCTATCCAGTTATCCTTTCCAAAATCTTTAATTTGAGGCATATCATAAAACATTTTATCGATATCTTCAAGTGTTAAATTGTGCATGAGATTATTTGTGTATTGGTTAAAGATATCAGCTTTTGGTTCTTTCATGATAGAGTATGAATTTTCAATGTCTCTATCTATTAAGAATTTCTTACCCTTGAGCAGCATTTTATTACCGACAACTCTTCGGAATAAAGCACCGGAACCGCCATCAACAAAAATCGGTTTGTTATCAATTGAATCATAATATCCTAATTCTTTACATGTATATGCAGGTAAAATAGAATATGTTTCAGATACATAATTATATAAATTAGAGATACAATCTTCTTCTTTTTGGAAAGGTTCATATATCATTTTATGTTTAAATTTATAATATTCTGCTAATTTCTGGGCAATGACTGCATCAGGTAGATCTTTCTTGCCCCATGTTAATGTTGCCCACTTTGTTTTATCTTTGTTTAGAAGAAATGAGAGTAGGGTTCTGGAATCTATTCCTCCGGATAATGCTAAATTAATAGTTTTATCGTGTTCCATTGGGAAAAGTGTAAGATCTCTCAACATATCTATTGTATCGTAATCTTGTATGCTTGCTGCAGAATTTGGATGCCAGTATTTGAATGAAACCTTAATTTCATTATTTTCATTAATTGTTATTCTTCCACCCGGATTTAGTTGCTTAATTCCTTTTATAATGCTTTTATATGAAAGACAATTTATTAAATTCCAAAATGAAGAATAAGATTCAAAATTGATCTCAGAGTTATTAACAATTTTTGTCAGCCAATCTAATCTGGTTGAAATACCTATAAAATCATCTGTTTCAAGATAAAACAGATTTCTTAATCCTAGTTGGTCATTTCGGATTACAATTGTTTTATTTTTAATTAACATAGTTACGAAATGACCATTTAAATAATTCAGATCTGTATTTTCATTATTTAAAATATTTTCCCAGTCATTTCGTTCTATAAAACTAAATTTGTTATTACTATAAATTATGCCTAGTCCAATAGCAACAAAACACTCAATATTACTACTTTTAGTAATATTATTGATATTGCTGGAACATGTTCCTTTAAGTCCCCCTGCAGCTAAATAAAGTCTTGAATTATTTAATAAATATCTTGCTTGAGGGTGAATTGAACTTACAGCTTTTTCATTATATCTAAATTTACTATTTTTCTTTATTAAACTAAACATCCAACTCATACAAAATCCTCCAAGTTTAACAATTTTTCTTATGTTTACAAAAACAAGCAAGATATTTATTTTGACAAAAGCTTAATATAAATGCGATTTAATCTATATTAAGAAAAGGATAAAATATGAGAATATATTTAGCCAGTTATCAGTCTATTATGTTGAATCGTGGTGGTCCAACATATAAATTATTGCATACAAAAAAAGCGTTGGAAGAAATGGGAGTTGACGTAAAACTATTTGATATGTGGGATTTTAATTTAAAACTTACCAAAGATGATCTTGTTCATATCTTCCTGGCAAATATCAGCACTTATTCACTTGCAAGTAATCTTAAACTTTATGGTGCTAAGTATGTCGTTAATCCAATAATCTTCAGTAATCATCCAGCTTGGAAAATCAAACTGTATCAGAACCTGGAAAAACCTTTAAAAAAACTATTCATACGTTCAATATCGGATTATAAGATAACAAACATTATATGTAATAATGCTGAAAAAGTACTTCCAAATACAACCGACGAAGGCAATTTACTTGTGTCTGGTATGAATGTAAATAAAGATAAAATACAAGTAATTCATAATGGAGTAGAAAAACGTTTTGCAGATGCTGATGCAAGTTTGTTCCAGAAAAAATATGGTCTGAAAGATTTTATACTTTATGCAGGGCATTTAGGACCAGATAGAAAAAATGGTAAGAATATAATAAAAGCATTACAGCAGATAGACCATCCGTCTGTGATAATTGCTGATATTCTGCATAATGAAGAGGGTGAATGGTGTAGAAAGGAAATTGAGAAAAGTAAGAATATCAAGCTTATAGAATGGATGAATCATGATGACCCACTTTTTGCTTCTGCTTATGCGGCGTGTCATACTTTTATACTTCCAACTAAATATGAAACACCGGGAAGAGCAGCCTTGGAAGCCGGTTTAGCAGGAGCAAATATAGTGATCACACCAAGAGGTGGTACGAAAGAATACTTTGATGATATGGCTGAATATCCCAATCCCAATTCTATTGATTCAATTTCCAAAGCTATAGAGTTGTCTCTTAATAAAAAGAAGAATGATAAATTGAAAGAACGTATTTTAGAAAATTATATCTGGGAAGTAATTGCTCAGCAAACAGCTGATATGTATAAACAAATAATCAAATGAATAAATATCTAAAGAAAAGCGCTCATTATTTTGCAGGTAACTTATTTAACAAAGTTTTACTGATTGCTTTTTTACCGATCTTCACACATTTTATGATCCCTGCAGAGTATGCTGTTTATACAAACTTCCTGATCTTCATCGCTTTTGCTAACTTGATCTATCTAATGGGAATGCAGCAATCTCTATTTCCTTATTTTCATGCAGAATCTTCAAATGAATATAAATATAATCTAATTCTCTCAATTTATGTTGTTGTGATATTAGTTGGGATCTTGTTATCTGTATTAATTCTATTTAACGGAAATAAACTATCACAGCTTATTGTTCGTGATTCAAGCTACAATTTTCTCATCCCGTTCATTGTAATAATAATTTTCTCAGATTGTATTTATGGTTTAACTTTAAGTATTTTAAATATGATGGAACGTTCTGCTAATTATGCAATATTGGGTGGAATTAAGAACTTTATTTTACTCATATTATTTCTTTATGGAACTTTCTCCGATCAGTTTACTGTACAAACTGTTTTTCTTTTCATGATGATATCGTCTATTATTTCCGGTTTATTGGCACTCATTAATATAAAAATCATACTAAAAAATTATGCCGATGGAAGTTTCAAACCTAAATCATTTTCATTCCAAGTTCTTAAACCTGTTCTCAAATTTGGTTTGATAATGATACCCGGAACATTAGCAATGTTGATCTTACGAGTAATAGATAGATATATGCTTACTTATCTTTCAGCTGGAGGTTTGCGCGATGTGGGTATTTATTCTACAGGTTACAGGATCGGAATGACCATGCAGCTTTTGGCAACAATTGTAAGCCTTGTTTTCTTTCCTTATGCTATGCGAATAGCAAAAAGACCGGAAGCAAAGAAAATCTATAGAAAGATCTACAATTATTTTGTTTGGATGGGAAGCGCAATAGGGATCTTGATAATTTTATATTCAAATGAAATATTTCGTATCTTCATTGATATTAAATATCATGATGCGATTAGAATTGTATTTATAGGAGTGATCTCTGTATTTTTATTGGGAGTTTTTAATATTCTTAATATTGGCTTTTACATAAAAAAAAGTGCGAAGATTATTTCTATCACGGTAAGTTTAGGAGCAGTATTAAATTTGATCTTAAATTATTTTTTAATCCCTTTGTATGGAGTTATGGGAGCTGGAATTGCGTCGATTGCAGCTTATCTTTTTATTGTTATCTATAATTTCATTAATGTTGAGAAGAAAGCAAGTATTGGATTTAACGGGAGATACTTAGTTTTTTCTGTTCTTATATTATTAATAGTGGCCTATCTTAATATATATATTCCAATAACTTTACAATTCACTCTTATCAAAACAATAATTCTTGTTATATTTTTAATTGTAATGGTTCTGATTATGAAAAAAAATGGAAAATTAGACGAATTAAGATCAATGTATAAAACTGGGATGGATAAATGAAATTTACTTTAAACAATTTTATTTCTGAGATCGAGATCATAGAAAAATTTAAAGGTTTGGAATCTGCTAAAAAAGTAGTGATTATTGATAATAACATTTATGAAATATATAAAAATAAATTAAATATTTATATAAATGACTCTCCTATATTTATCTTCGATGCAAAAGAAAACAATAAAACAATAGATGAAGCTAAAAAGATATTTTCTTTTTTTATTGAGAATAACGTTACAAGAGAAACTGTAATTCTTGGAATCGGTGGAGGTATCACAACTGATATAGCTTCTTTTGCAGCTTCTACATTTAAACGTGGATGCAGGCTACAACTTATCCCAACAACTTTTCTTGGAATGATCGATGCGGCAATTGGTGGGAAAACTGCAATCAATTTTAACGGGATCAAAAATGCAATCGGGACATTCTACCCTGCTGAAAAAGTATATATCCATCCCGCTTTTCTAGAAACTCTTCAAGAAAAAGATCGTCAAAGTGGATGGGCAGAATGTCTTAAGGTATCATTGATCAAGGATAATGGATTGTATGAAATTCTATCTGATAAAAAAAGTGTGATAACACCTGAGATTTTGCACAAAGCAATCGAGATCAAAATGACACTTTGTGAGAATGATCTCAAGGATTCGGGTGAGCGCAGAATACTAAATTTGGGTCACACATTTGCACATTTAATAGAATCAGCTTCCGGATACACTGTAACTCATGGTGAAGCTGTTGCGATCGGGATTCGTAAAGCTGCCGAATATAGCTTTAAAGAAAATATGATAAACAAAAATAAGTTTAATAAGATCATAGAATTACTTGATAAGTACATATTACCAAAAACTATTTCAAATGAGATCAAAAATAAAATAAAAAAGAAAGGGGAAACCCTTATCCTTCAGGATAAAAAAGCAGGGGACAAGGTTAGATTAGTTTTATTCCAAGGATTTCAAGATATTACAATTAAGAAAATAGATGATCATAAAAAGGTAATCGATTTTCTAATATAGTTATTTATAGATCATCTCCGCGATTTTCTCCAAATACTTAGCATCAATCTCATCAAACGAATCAAGTTCTTTACTGTCCACATCCAATGCTGCTGCAATTTCTTTATCTTTGAATATAGGAACAACGATTTCAGATATTGATCTACTGTCACATGCAATATGTCCCGTAAAATTATGAACATTAGGAACGATCTGTATTTTCTTCTCATCAATTGCTGCCCAGCATACACCTTTATGCTTTTCTAAAACTAAGCAGGCAACACTTCCCTGATAACAGCAAACAGTTAATTCTCCATCAACTAATCTGTAAAATCCAGTCCAAAAAAAGTAATCGAATTTATGACGTAAAATTGCTACAATAGTACTCATCCTGGCAAAAGGATCTGTTGTTTTTTGTATTAACTCTTTGATCTGGCTAGTAACTCTTTTATATCTTTCGGTTTTTCGTTTTTTATCCATACAATCTCCATTTTCTGCCATTCTGACGAATCTTTCATATTGTTCTCGGGAAGAATCTCAATTGCTAATATAGGATGTAAAGTTAAAAAACTTTCAGGAGATTCTTCGTGAGTAAAGCTTTGAGATTTCTCAGAAAGACAATAGTTAATTTAAAGATCGAATATATTATTTTACACGTTCAAGAGTGGACGTGTTACCTTTATTAAAACCATAATCTACAAGATCATATTCTTTGTATAAAGATTGTAATAATAATCTTTCTTTTCCATCAATTCATCATGAGTTCCTTGTTCCACGATCCTGCCTTCGTTGATAACATAAAGCAGATCTGCATTACGAACTGTAGAAAGTCTATGAGCGATGATAATAGTCGTTCTATTCTGGGAAAGTTCTTCCATTGCTTTCTGGATGTATGCTTCTGATTCTGTATCGAGAGAAGACGTAGCTTCATCAAAAATTAGAATTGGTGGATTTTTAAGGAACGCTCTTGCAATTGAAATACGCTGCTTTTGTCCACCCGATAGTTTTACTCCGCGTTCACCTGTAAGTGTATCAAATCCATCCGGTAATGATTGAATAAAATCTAATATATTTGCTTTTCGGGCAGCATCGATGACCTCTTCTTCACTGGCGGTGGGATTTCCATAAATTATATTTTCTCGGATTGAAGTGTCGAATAAAAATACGTTCTGCTGAACAATTCCAATATTTTCCCTTAATGATTTTTGTTTAAGATTCATAATATTGTTCTCATCAATGAAAATCGATCCTTCCTGAGCTTCATAGAAGCGAGGGATTAAAGAGGCAATAGTAGATTTTCCTGCACCGGATTCTCCAACCAGTGCAATTGTTTTTCCGGCAGGAATTGTCATATTTATGTTTTGCAAAACCCAATCTTCTGATGAAGTGTATTTGAAAGTAAGATTCTTAATATCTATTGATCCCTTAACATTTGAAAGCAAAAGAGCATTTTTCTTATCTTTTATGTCGGGTTCAATATCCATAATTTCGATAAATCTTTCAAAAGCTGTTGAACCCTGTTGGAATTGTTCAGTAAAGTGAACCAAACGTTCTATTGGTCGCAGTATGAAATTCACATAAAGTGTGAATGCCAAAAGATCTATCACATCGATTTTACCTTGATAGATAAGAAAAACTCCTCCTCCAATTACTACAAGATAGTAAAAATCAGTGAGAAATGTCATACCTGCAAAATAGGTACTCATGATCTTATACATCTTCTCTTTGGCACGTTGAAAAGTGAAATTAATATTACCAAATTTTTCCATTTCCAGATGTTCATTCGTAAATGATTTCACTTCGCGAATTCCCTGCACAGAATTTTCGACCGAGCTGTTTATATCAGCAATTCGCTTTCTCACCAAACGAAATCCTCCCTTCATTCGATGACCGTAAGTTAACCCCCACACAATGAGAAGTGGAATCGGAACCATAGCAATAAAGGCGAGTGAAGTGTTGTAATGGAACATGGCAATAAATGAGCCGAGAATCATAAAAACTGAAATGATCAGATCCTCAGGGGCATGATGTGCTACTTCTGCTATCATGTTTAGGTCATTAGAAATACGCGACATGATATGCCCCGTTTTCACGTTATCAAAATAATTGAATGATAATTTCTGAAGATGAGCGAACATATCTGATCTCATATCAGATTCCATACGCACACCCATGATATGACCCCAACGAATACGAATATATGTGAACACAGATTTGAAGATAATGATTCCACCCATTATTGCCACTAAAGTAATAATTCCATTTAAATCTTTATTGGGGATATGAACTTTGAGTAAGGTGCGCGTAAGCATCGGCATGAAAACGGATAGTATCGCTGCCAGGAAGGCTACAGTCATATCTATAATAAATAAAAATCTATGTGGTTTGTAATATTTGATAAATCTTTTTAACATAATTTCTCTCTCTTAATCTTTTGTCACACTGAGGTTATCGAAGTGTTATGTTCGCATTATGACTTTTTCTCTATCCTTCGATACTTGGTCAAAACCAAACTCAGGATGACAATTTATATAACATATATCTTTTTGTCTTTCTGAGAAATATTATTTTGATTATTCTCATAAAAAATCTTAAAAAAGAACTTCCCAACTTTATTTATGCACTTTCTTAATAAATTCTTCAACTTCCGGAATTCCACCTTGATAAATAAGATAGCCATTATAGGGCTCACGTTTGGTAATTTCATTAGCAATAGGCGTAAGCATTAGCTCACGAACTTTATCCAGATCTTTTGTTTGCCCTAACGCCCAGCTTAATTTAACAATGGCAACTTCCGGCAGCATATTTTCGGCAGGGATAATTCCATAATTCATCAGGTCACGACCTGTATCATACACGAACATATGTACATAACCCCATAAAGTCTGCACGGTCATATAAATTGGAATTCCCAATTCCTGACATTTCTTAATAGCTGGATAGAGAGGTTTATTCACGTGTCCCAATCCTGTTCCGGCGATCACAATTCCCTTATAACCATTATCGATGAGTGAGTAGATCATATCCGGTTGCATATTTGGATAATAGTAAAGTAGTGCAACTT
>JAYEKK010000257.1:0-8773 GCA_034660955.1 Candidatus Cloacimonadota bacterium
AGATAAACAAGGAGGAGAAAATGAGAGTATTAATACTATTGTTAGTGTTTCTGTTAAGTTTTAATCTGATGGCATTATCACATGTAAACTCAATGAATTCTAATTCAGATTTCATTGAAAATACGCCTAACAAAATTTCAGTTCTGGAGACTAATAAGCCTTATACAAAATCCACGATTACAAATTATTCAATCAAATCGGATCAGGAATTAAATGTTTATAATCTAAATGGGTCAGTTAAATTTATTGGATGGAATAAGCATTATATTAAGATAACTGCCATTAAAAAAGTATTTAGAAAATGCTGCGATTTGAATGATCTTCACATGATGCTGAATACAATTAATGGGCTAACGATAGAAACAATAAACAATTCTGATGATAATCGTGCGAGGATCGATTACGTTATCAACGTACCTAAGAATACTTTAATTGGAGATATATTTTCACGAGGAAAGATTAAATTGAATAATCTCCCAAGTGATGTTATAAATAATACTCGAAGATTATCAGATAGATAATTTGCACAACATTCCTCCCTAGTGCAAAAAAAAAGAATCCCTCTACATTCTGGATATGTGGAGGGATTACTTTATTAACTTATGATTTTTGACACACTTTCTATTAAAATCAAAGTACTTAGAACAATTGTACTAAGTATTAAGTTCAAATTATACTTTACAAAATAATATTGGAATTATTTCATATTATTAAATGAGTTCTGCATAATAGAGTGTTTTGTGAGAAAGTAAAAAAACAGTGTCTTTGCGTCCGGCAGCTGCCGGATGCTGTTACAAACGACTTGTCTCGGTGTAGCTTTAGCGTAAACGGAAGCAATCTCTTTTAAACTAGTTATTTGTGGTTTAGATTGCATCGCAAGAATTCCTATATAAGAATCCTCGCAATGACAATTAGGAGTTATGCGGAACACTTATATTATTAATGAAGGAGAAGTTATGAGATTTTTAGCATTTTATATAATAATTATTTTAGCTGCAATTTTTATTATTTTTATCATTTTCCCAAACCTCAGTTTATATCGACATCATGTAAGCTATAAACAATTTAATGTTTATGCTAACACTAAGATCAATGATGCAATCTACAGAATTTTAGATGATGTAGAAGAAAAACTAAAAACTTCTGAAATATATAATGATGATTTAAGCTATAAGATATTCATAAGTTCTGGATTCAAACCATACTCAATATTCTGTCCTTCTCTAAAAGATGCTTTTGCAGCAACTTATCCAATTATTAACAATATTTTTGTATCAAAAACTGATATTGAAAACAACCTCGTCCAAAGAAATGCAAACGAAGATAATGAGCGATCACTTTCTAGTGTGATTACTCATGAAGTAACACATAAGCTCATAGAAAATAACATTGGAATAAAAGCAAATAAAAGACTAGAAATGTGGAAGAAAGAGGGATATTGTGAATACATTTCGGTAGAGAGTACATTGAATTTGAAAGCAGGCATTAAAAAAGTTTATAAGGGATCAAATTCATTCTCTCCAGCTTTTAGTTACTTAAAATACAGAATTTTAGTCACGTATTTACTGGATGTGAAAGGACATTCATTTCAATCTTTAGTTGAAACTGAATTTGATATTAAACAATTAGAAAAAGAGTTATTAAATTATATAAACAAATATTATTAGTAAATGTAAACAAAAACAACTTGCTTAGTTTTAAAAGAATTATTCTTTTGTTGAGTGTGATATTGTAATTAAAGGAGACTTATCATGATTAATAAAAATCTAGTTTGTTTATTCGAAGAAAGCTTAAAACAACATTGGTTACTTCCTGCTTTCACAAATTATCAAGAGGAAGACCATAGCTATGCAGAGGTTGCAGAACGAATAATTTTTCTACATTACTTCTTCGAAAAGTGCGGTTTGAAATGCGAAGAAAAAGTCGCTTTGCTCGGGAAAAATACAGTTAATTGGGCTATTACATATTTGGCAGTAGTAACTTATGGTGCCGTTATTGTGCCTATTCTCCCCGATTTTAAACCAGACGATGTTCATCATATTGTAAATCATTCCGAATCAAAGATGCTATTTGTAGCGGATGATATTTATGAAGAATTGGATGAGTCTAATATGCTCGAATTGGAAACCATTATTTCACTTAAGAATTTTTCTCTCCTTTTTGAAAAAAAGAAAAATGTAAAACAAATAATAGAAGAATCTAAAATAAAATACTTAGAGAAATATGACGGGAATTTATCACCGGAGAAGATCAATTTCAAAAAAGTTGCAAATAACGAACTTGCAGCTATCATTTATACTTCCGGCACAACAGGATTTTCTAAAGGCGTTATGTTGCCACACAACAGTCTGATCTCAAATATTGTTTTTGCTCAAAAAAACATACCTTTAGATTCCGGTGATACAATTGTTTCTTTCCTGCCAATTGCACATGTTTTTGGGTGTGTATTTGAATTTCTCTATCCCTTTGCCAGCGGTTGTCATATAACCTTCTTAGGCAAAACACCATCTCCAAAAGTCCTGATCAAAGCCTTCGGAGAAATTCATCCACGGCTTATTTTATCAGTTCCTCTGGTACTCGAAAAAATCTACAAAAAGCAGGTCAAACCGAAACTGGATAAATCAACTATAAAATTTCTTATGAAAATTCCAATGATGAGAAAGAGAATTTACGCCAAAGTGAATACAACATTAACAGAAGTCTTCGGTGGAAATTTCCGTGAAATTGTTTTAGGTGGAGCGGCTTTGAACGAAGAAGTCGAACAGTTCTTGCAAGCAATAAAATTTCGTTACACAGTTGGTTATGGCATGACGGAATGTGGTCCTCTTATCAGTTATGCAGGTTGGAAAAACTTTAAAACCGATTCTTGTGGTCGGGTTGTAAATAATATGATAGCAAGGATTGATTCGGATGACCCTGAAAATTCGGTTGGTGAAATCTTAGTGAAAGGTGAAAATGTAATGTACGGTTATTACAAGAATTTGGAAGCTACAAAAAAAGCCATTGATGAAGACGGTTGGCTGCATACAGGTGATCTGGGAGTGATAGATAAAGACGATTTCATCTTCATTAAAGGTAGAAGCAAAAGCATGATACTAGGTCCTTCCGGTAAAAATATCTATCCGGAAGAGCTTGAAGCAAGATTGAATAATCTTTCCTGTGTTCAGGAATCAATTGTGATCTTTAAAGATAATAAACTGACCGCACTTGTTTATCCCGATATGGAAGCCGTTGATACTAATGGACTCAGCGAAAAAGATTTAGAGGTAATCATGGAGGAAAACAAAAAGATGATGAACAGTATGTTTCCTGCCTATATGGCAATTAACAAAATCGAGATATACCCTGAGGAATTTGAGAAAACACCAAAAAGAAGCATTAAAAGATTCCTCTATTCATAAAAGGAGATTAGATGAAAAAAATTATAGTTATAATATTTCTGATTGGTGTTTTAGCTTTCGTAGGTTATTCCTTCCTGCAACGACCTGTTGTTTCTGAGGAAGATTTTACAACAATATATACTTCACATAACCCTGAGCAGAGTCCGCTTTTTGATCATAATATTATATCTGTTAATTCAAAGGGACTGGATGCAGTATTCAAATCTATTGCTCAATATAAGATTTCGGCTGTTATACTCAGCAAAAAGAGATATGTATCTGATTGGACATCGATCATTTCACCTCTGGATCTTGCATTGGGCTGGGGGGATGTTGCTAAACCGGAGAATCTTGAACATATTAAAGTAAGACAAACCATGCGCTGGTACAGGTACAAATTTGATAACGAATGTGCAATTACTCAAAATTATATTTCGACACATTCTTCTAATCACCATATAATACCGGCTAATAACAATATTCGCAAGGCTGTATTATTTGCTAAAAAAAATGATACCATTGTTCTAGAAGGTTATCTTGTAAATGTTTCCGGAAAATACAAAGGTGGAAATGTTGCTTGGAGATCAAGTAAAACAAGAACCGATACAGGAAATGGTTCCTGTGAGATCATGTATGTAACAAGCGTAAAACTTAATACGAATATTTATAGATAGAATATGAATATTATTTATCCTGATTATAAGAACTCGATCGTAAATCTGGTTTCATCAATTTTAGAAGCTTATGATGTTAAAACCAATCACCCACCTTTGAAACAACTTGATGCGAAAACACTCAAGATGAAAAAGAACATCATTTTTTTTATTCTTGATGGCTTTGGAATGAACTTACTTAATAAATTTGCTACTTCAACTAAATTCCTTAACAAGAATCTCATATCCCCTATTACATCGGTGTTTCCATCTACAACGAGTGCTGCAATAACAAGCATTATTAGTGGAAAAACTCCTTGGGAGCATGGAGCTATTGGCTGGACATTATATTTTAAAGAATTTGCAAAGAACATAGATTACCTTCCAAACTGGGATTCAATTACTTATAAAACACAAAATGCAAAAAAATATAACGTTATAGATTATGTAGGAGCAGACAACATCTTTAATAAAATATCAGCTACAAATCCCGATGTTCAACAATTCTATCTTACACATAAAGAACTGAGTCAAAGTTCAAACATTATTAGAAATTCCGGTTCAGCCGAGATCATACCATATTCTGATCAAGAACATCTTTTTAGGAAAATAAATAAATTAATTACAAAAGGAAACTCAAGCAGAAAACTCATTTTTGTTTATTCGTCTTCACCGGACGGTATTGAGCATCACCACGGGGTGTATGCAAAGGAGGTTGAAAATTTCATCAGGGAAATTGATTCTGCTATTGAAGAATTGAATTCAAAATTAGCTGGGACCAATACAACAATTCTAATTACAGCAGATCATGGATTGATTGATGTTGATAATTATTATTATACAAACGAAGATGAAAAACTTTTCGACAGCATGATCATGCCTACATTCCCCGAACCAAGATTTATTAGTTTCTTTGTTAAGAAACATAAAATGAAACAGTTTGAAAAAGCATTCCAAAAATATGAAGAAAAATTTCTGCTCTTTGATCGCAAAGAATTTCTTAAACACAAATTTCTCGGTAAAGGTGAAATGCATCCAAAAATTGATGATTTCATTGGTGATTACATGGCAATTGCTATTTCCGATTCTGCCATGAAATCAATCTATATGCAAAATGGAAAATGGAAAAAAGAATTTTATGCACACCATGCCGGACTCACAGAAGATGAAATGCTTGTTCCGCTAATAAAAATTGATACTTAATCTTAAGAAATACCAATTGTTAAGGTAACAAATTATTTTAGAAAATAAGGATATTAAAAGCATTGCAAATCAAAAAAAAGCTTACATATTCGCTGCGATCGCTGTGCTATTCTGGTCCACAGCTTCCACATCTTTTAAAATAACTTTAAAATATTTAAACACAATCGAGATGCTGTTTTATTCTTCCCTATTTGCATCTATTGCATTGTTTATTATAATTCTTTTCCAAAGAAAAACTAAGAAAATCTTCAAAACAGAAAGAAAAGAAATATTAAATTCTGCCATTTTAGGTTTCATGAATCCGTTTTTCTACTATGTTATCCTTTTCAAAGCTTATACTTTACTTCCTGCACAAATCGCACAACCATTAAATTTCATATGGCCTATCATGATCGTGATTCTATCCATACCATTGCTTAAGCAAAAGATCCCTCTAAAAAGCTTACTTGCAATATTTATCAGTTTCTTTGGTGTTTTATTGATCTCAACAAAAGGAAGGCTATTCAACCTAAGAATTGATGAACCCTACGGAGTTTTTCTGGCACTTGCAAGTTCACTTATCTGGGCACTTTTCTTCATTATTAATGTAAGAAATACAAAAGATGAAGTCATCAGACTTTTTTTAAGTTTTACTTTCGGTTGTATCTACACATTTATACTGCTCTACCCAAATATTTCAATGCCTCCACTTTTCGGAATACTTGGTGCAATATATATTGGTTTATTTGAAATGGGTATAACATTTGTGATTTGGATAAAAGCCTTGAAATACTCATATACAACTGCACAAGTTAATAATCTGATATATCTCACACCTTTCCTGTCTCTGGTCATCATACGGATTGTTATCAAAGAGACGATATTACTCTCAAGTATTTTCGGAATTATATTTATCATCTGTGGAATTATCCTGCAAAAAAAAATTGGAGATAAACACGATTCGATCATTCAAACCAAAAAAATATAATAAAGAAAGATGTAAAATATGGAAGATCCTTTCATATTCGATTGACCAGAATTAATCTTCTTGACATTTTAGATCAAATTTTAAGGTTTAAATTAATTAAAAAATTAGGAGGAAAAATGAAAAAAATTATTTTATTTAGTTTATTCGTTTTGTCATTATTGTTATTTACTGGTTGCTTTGAAACAACAGAACCAGATGAATCAGCTACACTGATCGTTAATAGTATTCCAGAGGGAGCAACAATCATTATTGATGGAGAACCGGCAAGGATCGTTACACCTGCTACAATCGAAGTTGATCCAGGCACTCATCAATTAAGATTAGAGTTAGCAGGTTATCAAGATTACAATATTAGTTTTAGTGTTCAAGATGGTGACACATATGAGATTGTAGCAGTAATGGAAGTTACCCTGAATACTTCACTTAGTGTTATTACAACACCTCCGGGAGCGTCTATTTATGTTGATGGTGCATATTCAAACTATTTCACTCCTGCTGTTATCAACAATATTGTTCCTGGTTATCATTATATAAGAATTTATAAACCAGGATACAATGAAATTACATACTATATTAATCTTGAGGAAGATATTCCATTTTATATAGACGAAGAACTTTCCTACCCTGTCCCACCTTATCCAGTATTTAATGTTATGTATCCTTATGATCAACAATCTTTTGAAGATAATGAAATTGTGGTTGAAGGATATGTTGAGCTTGACACAGGAGCTCCTTATACAGGAAATACTGCAATTATTTCAATTAACGGTATTGATTCTGAAATTTATGTAAGTAATGGATATTATTATCAGACAATTTCTATAGCTGCTGGTGAGAATGAGCTTCAACTGAGGGCAAATGGTCCTTACGGAGATACAGGAGTTAGCGATATTATTACTGTATATGGTAATTTTACAGCTCCTGAAATTGAAGTTGTCTTGTGGTGGAATACACCTACTTCCGATTTAGACTTGCATGCATGGAATCCAGCCGGAGAACACTGTTATTATGGTAATTCAGTAATTTCTGACGGATACCTGGATATCGATGATACTGAAGGGTATGGACCGGAAACCTTTGCTGTTGAAACTGCTAATGTGGGTGTATATACAATACAGGTAAACTGCTATTCACTTGATTCAGATCTGTATTCAGATGCGTCAATTCAGGTATTCTTTGATGGTGTTTTACAGGAAACATTCGGACCACATCACTTCATCGTGGATGACTACAATGGTTCGGATCCTGCTGCTTGGTGGGAAGTATGTACAATCAGTGTGGAAAATGGTAGATGTGTAATAGGTAATCAAAAACCAACTCTGTTAGTAAGAGAAAAAATCGAATTCGATAAGGTTAATCTTCCAAAGAAATAGTATCTTCTGGAAGCTTGATTATTATAACTGGCAGATGTTTTCATCTGCCAGTTTTTTTATAGAACTCTTAATTATATTAAATAATTTGACATATATCATCAGAATTTCTTTCCTTGAAAAGAAACAGTAAGTGCATTGGAGATAAGTAATGGGAATGCAACAAATACTACTCATCATATTAAGTGTTATTATCGTATCCATTTCGATCATAGGTGCTGTCGGTTTATTTAAGCTACGTGCAGAGAAAGCTAATAGAGCTGCTATTATTCTAGATATGCACGAAGTAGCTATGAAATCAATTGCTTATTTTAAAACTCCTGCCAATATAGGTGGTGGTGATGGAAGTTGGAATCCTGCAGGATTTTATGTATGGAGCGGATATCCTATCTCAGATGATGAAAGATATTTGGAAACACAAAATGGCAGAATTCGAGTAAGTGAACGAAGCAATGGTAGATTACTTATAAAAGGATGGGGAACCGAACTAGGATATGATGAAGAAAATGCAATAAGAGCCCAATTAATACTTAGTGGAACAACTGGTGAAATGACGTTTACACTTCTTAATTAATTCATACATAAATATTACTTTTCTAACTGGCATTCAGAAATGGGTGCATAAATATTAAAAAAAACTTTACAAAATTATCACATTTACAGTAAATAGACCGACGGTCGGTCAGTAAAATGTAAGGATGTGATATATATGGTTAGAATAGTTAAAAAAGCAGAAGAAAGACGTAAGGAAATTTTACATAAAGCGCAAGAACTCTTTTATGAAATCGGCTATACAAACACTTCAGTGAATATGGTTATCGAAGCTTTAGGAATTTCTAAAGGTGCATTCTACCACTACTTTAAATCTAAAGAGGAGTTGCTTGACTGCCTTGCAGAAGAATTTACACAAAATATTATCTTTATAATTCAAAAAATAATTAATGATCCCAATTTGACTGCAATTGAGAAATTTAATGGAATGTATATAGAATCCGGTAATTATAAAGTAGAGAATATTGATTTCATAATGACAATAACTGAAGCGCTATACAGCGACAACAATTTATTACTCCGTTATAAATTTAACAGTAAATCAGTTGAGGATGTTTTACCATTAATGACCGCAATTTTCGAACAAGGGAAAAAAGAAGGTATATTTAATATTGATGATCCACAAGCAACTGCCAGGATAGTTCTATT
>JAYEKK010000258.1:0-8736 GCA_034660955.1 Candidatus Cloacimonadota bacterium
CTATTGATGTACACAGCAATTTTGCTTCACGATAATAAAGAAATAAGAAAAAAATATGCAGATAAATTTAAATATGTAATGATAGATGAATATCAGGATACAAATTACGCTCAGTTTAAAATAATCAATCTTATTGCCAAAGAGCATCAAAATCTTTGTGTTGTAGGTGATGATGACCAGGCTATCTACAGCTGGCGTGGTGCAAACATAAGCAATATTTTGAATTTTGAAAAAGATTATAAAAATGTGCTTACGGTAAAATTAGAACAGAATTACCGCTCTCCAAAATCTATTCTTGATGCAGCCAATTGCCTAATAAAGAACAACTCGGAACGACATCCAAAAGAATTATGGACGGATATTACTTCCAAAGAAAAACCAAAATTGCTTAAACTTGAAAATGAGAATCAGGAGGCTGAATTTGTTGCAGAAATGGTTTCCCAGCTTTCAGAATCGGGTAAAAGTTTAAATGACTGTTTAGTGCTTTATCGAACCAATGCTCAATCACGGGTTTTTGAGAATGCGTTTTACCAGCATAAATTAAAATATCAGATTGTTGGTGGAGTTAATTTTTATCAGCGGAAAGAGATTAAAGATATCGTAGCTTACCTGCGGATTCTGGTCAATCCGCAAGATTCGAATAGTTTTACAAGAATTGTAAACTTCCCGTCTCGTAAAATTGGAAAGATCTCAACAGAAAGGATTGAAAGATTTGCTCAAAATAATGAGATGACTTTATTTGAAGCTGTTCAAAATGAGATTTCAACTCTGAATGGAAAAACTGCACAAACTGTCATGGCATTTGGAAAGCTTTTAAAAAAATGGAAGAAGTTATCACTAGAAATTCCTATAACTCCATTGGTTAAAAAGATCATTGATGAACTTGAACTTATTGAACTTTATGATAAAAGTGATGATCCAAAAGATATTGCACGTTCAGAAAATCTGAAAGAATTTGTTACAGCAACTCAGGAATTTTCTGACAATTTTGAATATGACACCGAACAAGCTCCCATGCTTACCGATTTTTTACAAAGTATTTCATTGCAGACGGATATGGATAATCTGGATGAAGATATTGAAACTGTGAAGTTGATGACCATGCATAATGCCAAAGGATTGGAATTTGATCATGTGTTCATTGTTGGTGTAGAAGACGGACTTCTTCCCCATTCGCGATCTATTGATGATGTTCAAAAATTAGAAGAAGAACGCCGCCTTTTATATGTAGCTATAACGCGGGCAAAAAGATCTGTTCATCTCACTTACACTCGAATGCGCCAAGTTTTCGGATCAATTGCTATGGCTATTCCCAGCCGCTTTTTAATGGAGATCGATGATAACCTAATTGACTCTGAAAATAGCCGTTATTATGATTTAATGGCACCACGCCCAAAAAGGAGAAATAAAACTAAGAAACCAGTTGTTACCGAAAGTCAGAAATATTTTAAGATTGGACAAAAAATTTACCATAACAAATTTGGTAAAGGTATTGTTCTGAACGTTGATGGCTCTGGAATAGAAGCAAAATTATCAATTTCTTTTTCTGGGGGTCAACTCAAGAAAATAGTTGGGACATTCGTAACAACGGGGGAAATATGAAAACACTAAAAATTGTAATAATAATAATGATTATATCCGTGGCAATAGAACTTTCTGCTACAAAATATGCCGGTGAGATTTTCCAAATTGGTGCCGGAGTACGAAATTTTGCTTTAGGTAATTGTGGAGTAACTGATGTAAATTCTTCCAGCCTTGCCTATTGGAATTCCGCTTTACTTACACTTGTTGATGAAAATAGATTTGAACTTATGCATGCTGAAGAGTACTCGGGACTTCTTTCTTACGACACTGCTGCTGCTATCTGGGGACAGACAAATAAATTTTCTGTAGTACTTACCAGAATTGGAATAGACGATATACCATTAACTGAACTAGCAAACCCTGATACTACTATCTCCGGAAGTAACCGACCCTATAAATATGGTTCGGTAAACAATTCTGATATAGTTGTTTATTTTGGTTTTGCCCGAAAATTCGGTAAATATAATATTGGTTTCACACCAAAAATTGCTTACCGGAATCTTGCTGATGAAAATGGATTTGGATTTGGAGCTGATATTTCTACATTCTTTAAGTTATCAGAAAACACAATACTGGCTGTTAAACTAAGAGATTTCTTTTCTACTCAGATACTCTGGGGAAATGGAACTCATGAAATCGTAAATCCATCTTTAGATTCTGAAATAAATCATAGTTTCATACTTCCTGTTTTCAGACGAAATTCTACTGTTTATCTTCGTACTGAGATTTTTGCAGAAGGAAGAGATACATCTTCTTCTGTTGCACTAGGACCCGTGAGTTTAGATTATCATCTTGGTTATGAAATTAACCTCCATTCTGCTGTTGATCTTTATATGGGATATGATCTAACTAATATAACTTCCGGTTTAAAACTAAAAATAAAAAAATGGGATATAAATTACTCTTTCGAGTATGATAATGAACTGGAAAATTCACATAGAGTTTCTGTAGGATTGAATTTGTAATATGAAGAAAATCGCAATTTTAGGAATAACCGGTTCTATTGGAATCTCTACTATAGAAGTTGTCAGGCAGCATCCAAACGAGTTTGAGATAGTTCTGGCTTCATCTAATAACAATTATTCCAAACTATTAGAGTTTGCTGTTGAATTTAATATTCCCGAACTAGTTATTTCTAACTCTGCACTGAAACAAAAAATTGTAGATATTCCAAAAAATTCTAACCTTACATTTGGTGAAGATGAATTACAAAGAAAAATTGAATCAGTTGATTGTGATATTATTTTGAACGCAATTTCCGGTTCTGCCGGATTGCGTTCTTCTATTACGACTATATCTAAAGGTACAGACCTTGCCCTGGCAAATAAAGAATCACTGGTTATGGCTGGGTATAAAATGGTAGAGATGCTGGAAAATTCTAACACGAAACTTATTCCGGTAGATAGTGAACATAGTGCAATTCTGCAGGCAATTGGAACTTCCAAACCGGATGAAATACGTTCTATTATTATTACTGCTTCGGGTGGACCTTTCAGAAATCTACCTTTGAATGAGTTTGAAAATATCACACTGGAAGATACACTTAAACATCCAACCTGGGATATGGGTGCAAAGATAACAATTGATTCTGCCACAATGATGAATAAAGGTTTAGAAGTTATCGAAGCACATTGGTTGTTCCATAAGTCTTACGATGATATAAAAGCAGTAATCCATCCACAATCAATTATTCATTCTTTTGTGGAATTTGTGGATGGTTCGATAGTAGCACAATTAAGTTTTCCTACTATGCAAATTCCTATTCTATATGCACTCACATACCCAAATCATATTAAATCAACAATCCATAGAACAAACATTATAGACCTTCCTGACTTGAATTTCAATGAGTTGCCAGTTGAGCGATATCCACTCTATGATATTGCTCTTAATGCCGGAATAGAAGGTGGTATTTTGCCTACAGTTCTAAATGCTTCCAATGAAGCTGCGATCGATCTTTTCTTAGATAGGAAAATATGTTTCACCTATATAAGCAAAATTGTTGAGAAGCAGATCAATAAGTTCCATAATTTCCAAAACCCAAGTATTGAAGAAATAATTAATATAAATAAAGACGTATATATTCAAACTAAACAGAACTATAAAAACCTGATCTGATCAGGTTGTTTTCTTCGTAAGCATAATTTCACACAAGTTTAAACTCTTTTTTTTCTAAACATTTAATTCGCACATAAATGTATTTATAGGATAGGAATATGCAAAAAAATCAAACTTTGATTATTCCTGCAATTCTCTGGATTCTAGGAATAATTATAGCCAGGCAAACTGTTTTACCAATTTTATTTCTAATGGTTGCAATTCCAATTCTGCTGCTTTTATCTTTTAATAAAAAATTCCGATTTATATGTTTTTGCCTTGTTGTAGTTTTTTTGGGAATCCTCCGATACGACATTAAATCAGAATTTACTCAAAATAGTATTAGAACTATACTGGAAACTTATTCAACTATAACTCAACCCATTCAAGGGAGAATAATCTCTGAGGTAAAGAGTAAAGATGGAAATTACAGTTTTATTTTAGAGTTACATCAGATAAAAGAAAGCAAAGTTACCGGAAAAATCAAATTTTATACAAGGATTAAGAACTTATATTATGGAGATATAATTTCGGTAGTTGCTACCATAAAAGAACTTCCAGGCTCTACTAATCCTGCCTCATTCGATTATAAAGAATTTCTCGATGCAAAAATGATCTTTGGTTCCGGTTATTCAATATCACCTATTAGCAAGATCGGGTATAGAACTAACATCTTTAACAATACGGTTATCAGCATCAGGAAATACTTGCGGAACAGAATAAATGACAGATTTGGAGAGCATGCAGGTTTCGTGAAAGCAATTGTGATAGCAGAAAAAGATGAGATCGATGCTAAACGAAGCATAATGTGCAAAGCAGGATTAAGCCATTTACTCGCTGTAAGCGGATTGCATGTTGGATTATTATCACTGATCATACTGTCTGTTTTAAATGCATTCATACCCAAAAGAAATATCAGCAGAATTATTATTATGTGTCTTCTAATAGTTTATGCGGCGATCTGTTTATGGGCACCATCAGTTACCAGAGCAGCTATCATGATAATACTATTTTTTATGGCAAAAATATTACAACGTAAACCGATTGCCAATAACATCCTCTTCGCTAGTTTAATCATAATAACTGCAATTAACCCTAATCAACTTTTCTCAGTTGGACTTCAAATGTCATATCTGGCAGTTTTTATTCTATTGAATGTTTTACCCAGATTCCGCTTTATAAAAGTAAAAAAGGAAGAGCTTGAATACTTTAGTAAAGGCAAACAATTATTAAATGGAATATTAATTCTCATCTGCACATCATTCATTCTGAATATTTTTCTCGCACCACTCACAGCCTATAATTTTCATCAATTCGGGTTTAATGGAATCGCCGGTAATCTTTTGGGGATCCCGTTAATTGGAATGATACTTCCTTTAAGTTTGATAATTGTCTTCCTTCCTGAGTTCATCATTCCTCTTTTTCAAAACAGCTTCCAGTTAATCATGCTGATATTTGAAAAATGGACAAGTTTTTCCGCCAATCTTCCTCTCCATTTCGATTTCGTTTTTATCTCAATTATTCATTTGATCCTACTATATTTTATACTCACAGCTTTAGTATTCTTGTTTAAAAGTTCTCGCAAACAACGCAAATGGTTGTTCATTTCTATTATATTTCTTTCCGGTATATTCATTTTATTAGGTAGACAAAATTCCAATAAACTTACCATCACATTTTTCGATTGCGGGTTAGGGGATCTTGCACTCATTCAAACTGCACAGAAAGAAACAATACTCATCGATACCGGTCCACCGAAAAAAGGAATGAATTCCTTCACCAGATCTGCTCTTCCCTATTTGCAAAAAAAGGGAATTAGCAGTATAGATCATGTTCTTATTACACATGCTCATAATGATCATTATGGTGGTGTATTCAGTGTCTTTGAAAACCTTGAAGTAAAGAATCTAATTGTAACTGATGAATTTCAGAACAGGAAGATATGGAACAGTATCGCAGAAGAAGTGGAAATTGAAAGATGCTCTGTATTTACTGTATTAGATACAACTCACATCAGTTTTAATGAGATCAATTTCAAGATCATCCATCCTGACAGTTATTACAAAAGTGGTAATATCAATAATCTCTCTATAGTTGTACGATTAGATTATGGAGATTTATCCGTACTTTTCACCGGTGATCTAGAGCGTGAAGGAGAAGATTATTTAATTAATAATTATCCTGAATTCCTCGATTGCGATGTTTTAAAAGTCGGACATCATGGTAGTAAAACTGCCAGTTCTCCTGCATTTATTAAAGTTGTTGATCCGCAATATGCAATAATTTCTACTGCCAAGAAAAACAGATTTAATTTTCCACATAAAATTACTTTAGTAAGATTTGAATTTCTGGGTCCAAACCTTATGATAACAGGTTATGATGGCGCCTGCCAAATTGTATCGGACGGTAATAGTGCTCAGATCACAACCGTTGTATCAGAGAAGAATATTATTGATAATGATTTGAAATAATAAATCTGTCTTTCTGCTTGCCAAGCCGAAGCTGGCGAAGGCTGGAGGAATTCTATTTGTACTTCTAACGAAGAATCTCATATTTTTCAAATCCATACAAACATTCCCAAGACTAACTTTGAAACAAATAATGTAGGGGCTTTTTACCCTTAATTGTCGGGCAATTCGTGAATTGCCCCTTAGATTTTGGAAAAAGGTTAACATCACTCATCGGGCAATTCGTGAATTGCCCCTTAGATTTTGAAAAAAATTTAACATCATTCATCGGGCAATTCGTGAATTGCCCCTACTTCTCTTTTACAACAAAAAAGCCCCGGCGAACCGGGGCTAATTGCTAACTGCTAATATCTAACAGCTAAATCCTACTTCATAAGAAGTGAAAAGTTGCCCTTCCGAGAAAAATCGTCAGGGCGAAATTCTCTTACTTCATAAGGATCATTTTCTTAGTGCTGTTATAGTTTTGTGCTTTCATCTTGTAGAAATAAACACCACTAGCTACGGATTTATTTGTATTGTCTCTACCATTCCAGGTTACTGTGTAGTTACCTGTCTCTCTTACATCGTTTACAAGTGTCTTAACAAGCTGACCTTTTATGTTGTAAACTTGAAGAGTTACTTTACCAGCTTCTTTGATTGAGTAAGCAATATTTGTAACCGGGTTGAATGGATTTGGATAGTTACCGTTAAGCTTTGTAACTGCAACAATAACATCTCCTGAATCTTCTCCATCATATTCGAAAGGATATTCAATTATGTCAGATTCACCTGCAGGAGCATCATAAACAGCAGAAACACCTGCTACATATTCTTGACCATTTACAAGATCTACATATGTATATTCAAACACATCTGCACCAACTGTTTCAAGAATAGTACCCATATCATCAAGATATACATTGTAGCCTGTGAGGTCACGTACTGCTCCACTACTTAACACAACATCATCAAAGTAGAACATTGGAGTATCTCCAGGACCACCTGAATTTGCTCCACCAAAGATATTAACTCCACCGAATGAAAGAAGAGCTCCTGCTCCAAAACATCCAAGTGAATATTGATATCCTATCATCTCTACACCATCATGATAATAAGTTGCCCAATCAGTATCTAAATCTACAACGATTTTAAGCTCCATCCACTCATCATGGTTAAATGCATAAGTGAGAGCACCTGCAGCACCGGCATCAGCCAAAGCTGTTCCATCTGTCTGGAAGTAGATCTGGAATGCCCATTCTGTTCCTGGTACATTTGTTTTTTGCAGATTGAAGTATCCACAATAACCTGTTGGTACAAACATTTTCATTTCATATGTATAAACACCTGTTTCATAATTATCCATAATAAGAACAATATCTTGATTCTCTTCAACTACTACTGAGTTAGGTGTGCTGCTTGCCTCTACATCTGTTACTAAGGCATCATCAGCTCCACCTGGTGTTCCACTCCATGTTGTCCAGTCATCACCAACTACTCCTATGTAATCACCAACTGAATAACTATCCATATTATCTTCAATGATAACTCCACCAACTGCAGGAGCATCCCATGTTAATACACCTGTTCCGGTATCTACAGCCACATTTGTTGGAGGATCAAAGACTGGAACAGGATTTTCAACTATCATAGTAACATCAACAACTACAGGAGCACCAGCATTGTTAGCAATTTCGATGTCTGCTGTTTTAGTGATATCACCCAGACCTGCAGCATCAAGAGTTACATCTACTATCATTGATTCTCCAGGAGCAACTGTACCTGTAAGAGGAGTAACTGTGATCCATGGTTCGTCACCAGGACAAAGTTCTAATCCTACGATATATTCATTCTGAACCATGCAACCGATTGTAACGAATCCAGGCCAGAGTCCCTCTGCTATGAATAATCCACCGGCAGAGCCACCACTACCAACAAGAGTTCCAACGTCAAATACAACACCGGTTTCTCCACCGGCAGCTATATCATATTGCACAAGAATTCCACCAGCAACTGATTGACTGAATCCCCAAAGGAATGGTCCATCAGCACTGTAGTCATCATAAGCAAATCCGTAATAACTAATGTATGTAGGTGACATTGTAAGTGTATTCAATACTGTACCACTTCTATCAAATAGTGTGATAGTATCAGACCAGTTATTTGCCCAGAAACCATCTGCAGCATTATCATAAGCAATAGCACGGCAGGCTACTGGAGCTGTAATTGTACTTACAAGAGTTTCTGCTCCAGGAGTGAAATCCATTTCGAACAAACTGGTATTAGCAGCTGCACCATAGAAATACTGTCCATCATAAGCCAAGTCACGAACGCTTGCAGTTCCAGCAACTGTAAAGTATTCAACGAAAGATCCGTCCAAGTTATATCTTAAGTAATCGCTACCATTCCATAATGGAACATAAATGAAGTTTCCATCAGTTTCGATTCCAGCTTCTCCTGAAGCATCATAGCAATCATACTGGAATTGAAGATCGAAGAGAACATCGCTTAATACTGCATCATCAATTTCTCTAATCATTGGATCTGATTCACTATTAGCAGGATCGTAGATTGGAGAAACATGATTAATAACAGGAGTTCTAGCTAAAAG
>JAYEKK010000259.1:0-27827 GCA_034660955.1 Candidatus Cloacimonadota bacterium
TTCGTCTGTTACTTCCACATCTTTGATCTTATTTGGATTGAAAAATATTACATCTGCATCGGCAAGATTATTGTTATCAATGTACTGTTTTTCAACTTCTTCAATAGTAATTGTAACTTCAGATTTTACATCATCTAAAAGCATTTGACGTGGAAGCCTTCCTCTAACACTACTTTCTACCCAGTTAGCAAATTCAGGATTTTCCATTAGAAGTGTTTCATATTTTGCATAATCAAATTTACCATCAGTTTGAAATTGAGGGATGGATGTAATATCTTCCGTTGGATTTTTCAATCCTTCGATAACATCATCATCAGTAATTTTAATATGCCGTTTTTTTATGGCTTTTTCAAATAGTATTTGCTGAATAAGCATATCCCATAATTGATCATTTAATTGTTTTGCAGTTTGTTCATCAATTTCTTTTTCTGGATTTTGTTGTGCAAAGCCTGCATAAGCGTTTTGCAGATACTCACTATAATCATTAGGGTAGATCTTCTCACCTGCGATGCTTCCCACAAATGGCTTTTTTATGAAGATACTACTAATTCCACCAATTGCCATTGATAAAATAAATACGGCAGCAATCACAATTACGATCCACGATCCGTGTTTTCTAAATCCTTGTAACATTATACTTCCTCCAAATATATCTCATATATTTATTTTAGTTTGTGCAATAACTAAAATCATTGATATTTATTCAAGCTTTTTTTTGGAAATCAATGAATTATGTTGTTTAAATGTGTTTCTAAAAAGCCTTGGATCGTAGGCAGCAATAACTATCCTAAAATTATAGATATAAATTATTAATATCAATATATTTAGGCTTGACAGGATAAGTGATACTCAGAATTTTGAACTTCACATAAATAAAAAGGAGGTGATTTCTTTGCCAAAAGTTATTGCTAAAAGTGGTGAGTCTTTTCAAGTTCTGCTTAGAAGATTCAAAAAATCTTGCGAGAGAGCTGGTCTTTTATCTGATGTTAAGAAGAATAAATATTATGAAAAGCCAAGTGTAGTTCGCAAAAAAGAGAAAAACGATCAAGTAAGAAAGGCTATGAAGCGTCTTAGAAAACAGAGACGCTTTTCATAAAGATATGCTCACACGAATTAATGTTGATCTAAAAAAAGCAATGCAAGAGAAGAACAAAGACATGCTTAAAGTTCTTCGTGCTTTGAAATCTGCAGTTCAATATAAGAAGCTTGAACAAAAGAAAGATCTTTCTGATGAAGAGATTATTTCTGTATTTAAGATTCAGGTTAAACAGCGCCAGCAGGCAGTTGATCTTTATATACAGGGTAAACGCCCTGAACTTGCAGAGATCGAGAAAAAAGAGATAGAAATCATCAAAGCTTATTTACCGGAAGAAATCTCTGAAGCTGAATTAGAAAAAGAAGTCAGTAATGCTCTTGTTCATCTTAATGCTGAGTCTATGAAAGATATGGGAATTATGATGAAGTATCTCAAAGAAAAGCTCGGTAGTAATGTAGATGGAAAAAGCTTAAGTGCAATTGTCAGAAGAGAATTGCAGAGCTGATCAATAATCAATAAAGTTCAAATAATTTGTGGGGGAGATAACTTATCTCCCCTTTTTTCTCTAAAAATTGTTTCATATTAAACAAAGGATGGAAAATGAATATTCTAGATATTATCTTAGGTGTCTTTTTATTAGTTCTATTATCTTATGGTCTAATAAAAGGTTTTATCAAAAGCATTATTAGTCTTTTAAGTTTAGTTGTTATCGTTTTACTAATTGCTAAAAGTGGTCATCTTTTTAAGGGTATGCTTATGGTAAGGTTGGGGTTTAGTGAATTATTAGCTATTGTATGTTCCTACATTCTAATAACTATAGCAATAATATTAATAGCTAAACTTACCATAAAGATCTTGCAAATGATAATAGATTTTCTTAATCTGATATGGTTGGATAGGATCTTAGGTGCACTCTTTGGTGTTTTTAATGGAGCATTGATAATTGCAATTATTCTTCTTTTACTAAATTTGTTACCATTTGAAGAACAGATCCGTGACTTTACATCTCCTTCAAGGATAGTTGTGAATATTCGTGACGTTACCGATAGAATTGAATCGAAATATCCTGGATTAAAAGAAAAAATGCAAAACGCTGGAAAGAAAATTGACAAGAGTACAGAAAAAATTGAAAAACTGATCAATAAAAAGATGCCCAAATAAATGAATTCACATAAGCAGCTTGAGTACAATAAAATTAAGGATTACCTTGCACAGGAATGTCATTCCAAATTTGGAAGTAAAATAGCATTAGATTTGCAACCGATGCACACAATTGCAGAAATTACTTATAAACTTGAGCTAACATCAGAAATCCAAATCTTATTAAGAAAAGGTATCTCGCATAATTTTGAAAATATCGCGGATATTGCAGATATCATCTCAAAACAAAAGCATCAAACTTATAATTTTGAAGAATTTCGACAGATATATTTTAATGTTTCAACTGCAAATAGAATATCAAAGAGTACTGAAGAATTAAGTGATCATCCCCAGTATCTGAAATTTGTTAACAGGATCATTATACTTGATGATATTGAAATAAGGTTTAACCAGATATTTGAAAGCGATGGTGAAGTTAAGGATAATGCGTCATCTGCTCTGGCATCGATCCGCCGTAAAAAGAAGCAAGTAAGAAAAAATCTGGTATCCACACTTAATAAAAAAGTCGAATCACTTTCTGCCAGTAAATTCATGCACGATAATATTGTTACTCAACGTGATGGCAGATATGTAATTCCCATAAAAGAGGGAGCTTCTCCATTTGTCCCGGGAATTGTACACGGACGTTCTTCAAGCAAGTCTTCAATTTATATGGAACCTCAAGAGATCGTTGAATTAAATAATGATCTTGAACTTGTATCCAGCGAAGAAAAACATGAGATCTTCCGAATATTTAAAAAATATACAGAAATGATCCTTGATCATAAAAGTGTATTATTAAAAGAAATCAAATATCTGCAAGAGCTCGATTTCTTCTTTGCATCTGCAAGATTTGCGAATAGGCTCAAAGCAGAAAAACCAGTACTTTCAGAGAAATCTCAAATTAAATTAAAAAATGCCAGACATCCGCTACTAATACTTACTTTTGAAGAATTTGAAGATGTGATCCCATTTGATCTGGAACTTGGATATGATTATGATTTGTTGTTGGTTTCAGGACCGAATACCGGTGGGAAAACAGTTACCTTAAAAACTGTGGGATTACTTACTTTAATGGCTAAATCCGGTTTACCAATTCCAGCTGATCCTCATAGTATTGTCGGATCATTTGATTCTGTTTTTGCAGATATTGGAGATAGTCAATCACTAGAAAATGCTTTAAGCACATTCTCTTCTCACATTAAGAACATTCGGGAAATGACAGAAAATACTAATTCAACAATACTCATACTAATAGATGAAATCGGTGCTGCAACAGATCCTGAACAAGGATCAGCTTTAGCTCAGGCAATCTTGGAAAACCTGGCAGGAAATGGTGCTATTGGTGTGATCAGTACACATTATACATCGCTTAAAGTTTTTGCTGAGAAGCATGAAAAATGCATAAATGCAGCAATGCAATTTGATCCTGACAAACATAAACCAACCTATCAATTCAAATTAGGTTTACCAGGAAACAGTTTTGCTATTGAAGTTGCATCTCGGCTTGGTTTACAAAAAGATCTTATAGAACGGGCAAAAAAATTAACCGGTAAACAAAATGTAGAGTTAACCGAACTGATAAAAAAAATGTCGGAAGAGAAAAAATCTCTGTCACGTCAATTATACCAATTTGAATTGAAAACGGCACTTTTAAATCAGAAGATCTCTGAACGTCAAGATCAGATCGAATCTCTGGAAAAGGACAAGAAAGAGATAAAGAGAAAATCTTTGCGGGATGCCCGCGAATTTCTTACTTCCATGCAGAAAGAACTGAATATGGAGATTAAAGATATTAAGAAATCCAATAAAAAAGAGAAAAAAGATAGATTTGAAAAATCTTTGCAGAAGGTTACACAGCTTAATCGTGAGCTGAGCGAGAAGGAAGAAAAACTTTTGGAGATTTCACGTGAATCAGTTAACCATCCAGAAATTGGAATGAAGGTTTGGCTTAAAGAGATGGAGATAGAAGGTGAAATAATCGAGATATCCGGGAAGAACATCAAGGTTGATATGGATGGGATTTTCCTGAATATAACATCAGATCGACTCTATTTGATAACAGAAAAGGAAGCAAAAAGTTCAAATAAAAAGAAATATATTAATGTTCCAAAAAATGATGCAAAAATGGAATTAAAAATTATAGGGCTTCGATTTGAAGAAGCTTTACCGGAAATCGAAACTTTTATTGACAATGCTGTAGTAAGCGGACTTCTCATGATTCGTATCGTTCATGGAAAAGGAACGGGAGCGCTGCGCTCAAAAGTTAGAAATTATTTGCGAACGAATAAGAATACTGAAGAATTTTTCTCACCTCCGCCAGAAGCCGGTGGAAGTGGTGTAACCGTTGTTAAAATCAAGGAATAGGGGAGGAATCAATGGATCAACATGTTATTGATGAAATTATTGAAAGAAATGATATCGTTGATGTTATCAGCAGCTACATTCCTCTTAAGAAAACAGGTAGTAATTTTAAAGCTCGCTGTCCGTTCCATGATGAGAAAACCGCATCATTTATTGTAAGCCCTAAAAAACAGATATACAAATGCTTTGGTTGCGGAAAGGGTGGAAATGTTATAACCTATGTACAGGAATTTGAAAAGATATCATTTCCTGAAGCTTTAAAGAAACTTGCTGCCCGCGCCGGTATAACCGTAAAACAGTCGATGCAGAGTAAGGGAAAAGATTCCAAACGTGACTTGATCTACAAGATATATGAAATTGCTACAGGATACTTTTATAAAAACTTAGTAGAGCATGGAAGCAGTGCTTTAGAATATCTGGCAGAAAGAGATATCAAAGATGAAACGATAAAAAAATTCAAATTAGGATTTGCACTCAATTCTTACGGCGGATTGCGTAATTATCTACTTAAAAATGATATTAATGAGAAGATTCTGGCAACAACGGGTTTATTTACTTCGAAGAATAATGATCTGTTTCGTGAGAGAATAATGTTCCCGATCCATTCATCAACTGGTAAAGTTGTAGCTTTTGGTGGAAGAAAACTACATGATAGCCAATCGGGCGGGAAATATGTAAATTCACCGACTACCGATATTTATACAAAAGGGAATGAACTATATGGATTTTTTGATACTAAATATACGATTTCTAAAAAAGATCATGCTTTGATATGTGAAGGCTATACCGATTTTCTAAGACTTTATGAAAATGGTTTTACAAATTCTATTGCCTCTCTGGGTACAGCTTTAACCGATTCACAAATAAGTGTTTTAAGCAGATTCACCGAAAATATTTATATGTTGTATGATGGAGATAGTTCGGGTAGAAAAGCTGCTGTCCGCGCAGCCGGAAAGATATTGGGTAAAGGATATAATGTGAAAATTGTTGGATTACCCCAGACAGATGACCCTGACAGCTATATCAGAAATAATGGTGCGGAAAGTATGCAAGAAATGATAGATAAGGCAAAACCTCTCACTGAGTTTCTGAAAGATGATGAAGTTATTGGTGTTGATAAAAAAGGTAAACTTTCTGTTCTTTTTGATATTCTTAATGAAATAGAAGATAAAGTAGCTCAAGAACTTTTAATACAGGACATTGCAGAGACATTTGGATTGTCTGAACATGCCGTATCTTCCAAAATAAGGAAGAAAAGAAGATCTTTTAAAAAAGAGATCGAAGATACAGAACTTTCTAAAATGGAACATTTTACAGAAGAACGAGATATAATATTACTTATTATTAATAATGAATCATTATATAAAAAAGTTGCGCAAGAGATAGATTTGAGTTACTTTTTAACAGGAAAGTATAGAAAAATTTATAAAATAATTTCGGAGCATATAGAAGATATGGGTAATATTCCTGCTTTGATAAGCAAGATAGATGAAGAAGATACTAGAAATATGCTTACAGAACTTTCTATGTTAGATCTTCCCACACAAACTATTGATGATGCTGTCATTTCGCTTAAAACCAGAAAATTCCATATAGATCTGAAGGCAATAAATGCAGAAATACTAAATGATCCAACGAACATGGACTTGTTTGCAAAGAAGAATAAATTAAAAAAAGAAATATTAAAAATAAATAAAAAAGTAGTTAGAAAAACTTTGTACTAAGGAGACTAAATGCTTAGTTATAATGAGTGTGTTAAAAAGCTAATTCAAATAGGTAGGAAAAATAATGATCTACTTACTTTCAAGCAGATCAACGTTGTTCTGCCAAATAATCCGATCTTCCTTGATAAGATTGAACAGATTATTTCTGATCTTGTAGAAGAGGGGATCGAGCTCATTGATGAGACTCAGAAACGAGTTACAAAAAAGAAAATTTCCCTAAAGAAAACAAGAGCAACAAAAAAATTCCGTAATCGGAAATACTATGATGATCCGGTAAGAATGTATTTGGGAGAAATGGGACGTGTTCCACTTTTGGATAGAGAAGGAGAAGTAAGGATCGCTAAGAAAATCGAAAGTGGTCAGCAACATATTAATAAAAATATTTTTAAAAGTGGCAGTACCCTTCGTGAGATGGAAAATTTTATTCATCGTTATCGTGAGAAAAGGGTTAAGATCGATCAGATATTCAAAATCGAATATGGAACATGGATGGATAAATCTCAGGAAGCTAACCTTGTAAATGAATTTGAACAGGTTATCAGAGAGACCAAAGCAATTTTTGAAAAAATTGGTGAGATGATAGACAGTAGCGATATTGATGAAGATGAACAACTTTTAGATCAGGAATTGATCGATACACAAAGAATTAAACTTATTGAGATCTTTAGTAATTTAAAATATAATGAGAAACTTCTGAAGAGAATGGTTTATCGTATTCGAAGTCTCGTCGACAGGATCAAAGATAGTCAAAAAAGTATTACGCATCTTTCTAAGATCAGAAAATATTCCTTAGACGAAATTTGTACTTACGGAAGAAAAGCAAATAAATCTGAAGAAGACTATAAACTGGTTTTTGAAGAAACTAAGATAGAACCTGATGTATTTGTTGAGACGTTGCGCAAGATCAAAAATGCTAGAAGAAAGATACGCCGTGTGGAACTTGAAACACGTATGACAGCTGACGAAATGGTTGATCTATTGGATGAGATCGAACGTGGCGAAAAGATGAAGGAAAGATCTAAGAATGATATGATCGAAGCCAATGTTCGTCTGGTTGTAAGTATTGCCAAACGTTATAATAATCGTGGCTTAGATTTTCTGGATCTAATTCAGGAAGGGAATACTGGACTTATGCGTGCGGTAGAGAAATATGATTATCGTAAAGGTTTCAAATTCAGTACTTATGCCACTTGGTGGATAAGACAAGCAATAACACGCGCAATAGCAGATCAGGCAAGAACTATCAGGATTCCAGTTCACATGATCGAATCTATCAATAAAGTTAAAAGAGCAAGTAGAAAATTACTGCAAAAACTTGGAAGAGAACCATATCCGGAAGAAATTGCAACAGAATTAGATCTTCCAGTTGAAAAAATTAAAAATATCCTGGCGATAACTAAAGAACCTGTATCGCTTGATAATCCAATTGGTCATGAAGATGAAGATAGTCTACTCGGTGATTTCATTGAAGATAAATCTACGATCTCTCCAGAAAGAATGGCTGAAAGAACTCTTCTTAAAAAACAGGTTGATGATGTTCTTAGAACGTTAACTTCACGCGAGGAAAGAGTTATCAGACTTCGTTTTGGAATTGATGACGGATATCATAGAACTCTGGAAGAAGTTGGAAATATATTTAGTGTTACTCGTGAAAGAATTCGTCAGATCGAGGATAAAGCTTTGCGTAAATTGCGCCATCCAACCAGAAGCCATGTGTTAGAGAAGTTCATAGAGAACTTCAATGTGAAATAATTTGTACCTTAAGAAATTCTTGACATAAAATTGGGTAAATTTGTTTTTACAGTCTTATAATTATTAAATGGGGCCTATAGCTCAGTTGGTAGAGCTTCCGGCTCAAATCCGGCAGTTGCCGGACAGAGGTTCGATTCACCTATGATAAAAATGAATCATTCTGAATATATTTCAGGGCCTATAGCTCAGTTGGTAGAGCTTCCGGCTCATAACCGGACGGTCAGAGGTTCGATTCCTCTTGGGCCCACCAGATACAAAAAGCCATTTCTATTTGCAGAAATGGCTTTTGTAATTCTAATAAATACTAATTCTATTCTGTACCTTTCTTCTTTATCTCACCGAAGTTCAGTATGAGATTAAGAATAATACCAACAACAGCGGCAAGACCTAAACCTACTAAATGGAAGTTTCCAATAGTGAATTCAGCTCCACCTAATCCCAGGACAAGCATAGCAGCAGTGATCATAAGGATCTTCGAATTAGTAAAATCTACTTTATGATCAACCATATTTTTGATACCGATAGATGAGATCATACCGAACAGAAGTATAGAAATTCCACCGATAACCGGTCCAGGAATTGTACCAATAATTGATGTAAATTTAGGAACAAAAGAAAGTATTATAGCAAATACAGCAGCAACTCTCATGATGACAGGATTGAAAACTCCTGTAAGAGCAACAGCACCAGTATTCTCACTGTAAGTTGTATTAGCAGGTCCACCGATCATAGCAGAAAGAGAAGTGGCAAGTCCATCACCCAATAATGTTCTATGAATACCGGGTTCTTTAATAAAGTCTTTTCCAACAACATTACCAATAGCGAGAACATCACCAAAGTGTTCTACAATCGTAACAATTGCTATTGGCACAATTATTGACATTGAGCGTGTGGAAAATACTGGTAAAGAGAATTTAGGAAGACCAAACCAGGCAGCTTCTTTTACAGTTGAAAAATCTACAATGCCAAGGATAATTGCAAAAATATATCCGGCAATGAGAGCAATGAGAACAGGAAGCATGGATAATAATTTCGCTCCTGTTTTTTCAAAGAATACTTTAACAAAAACTGCAACTGCGAATGTAAATAATGCAACAAGCCAGCAACCATTTACACCGATTTTTTCTACAATACCGGCTGCATAAGTTCCGTTTGCATTATTAATTGCAACAGGTGCCAGAATCAAACCGATAAGTATGATTATAGGACCGGTAACAAATGGCGGCAGGATCTTGTGCAATATTCTTGCATCAATAAATTTAAAAATAATAGCTACAACAACATACAATAGACCGGCTATTACAATACCACCTAATGCTTCTGGTAATGAACCACCATCAGCAGTTGCTACTGCAATGATACCAGGAATAAAAGCAAAAGATGAACCTAAGAATACAGGTACCTCAAATTTTGTGAGTACATGAAATAAAAGCGTACCAATACCTGCTGCGAAGAGTGTTACTCCAACATCCAGTCCCGTAATTAATGGAACCAGAACAGTGGCACCAAACATTACGAACATGTGTTGAAAACCAAGAACAAAATTCTTGCCATTAAGATCTTTCATAAAAACTCCTTGTTATTATTTTACACATCAATCTAATGAATTATTATTCATTAGTACCTTAATTAATAAATTAACACATTAACAATCGCAAAAAGAAATTGAATATAATTCACTGGCAAGAAAAAAAACTATTTCTTGGAAGTTTTTCACTCTCAATTTTCTTGCAAAAGAATTCGATTTCGATATTAATTGTTTATTCATACGATTCTTATTATTAACTTGAATAAAGTTTCATCTTCATAATAATTACCGGCAAATTGTATTCCAAAAGGCAGTTTATTAGAAAGCCCAAATGGTATTGAAATTGTCGGAATACCAGCATATGTCCAAGGTAGATTCATTGCCGGATCTCCTGTAGAATTTAAGCCATAAGGAGCAGTTGTAACAGAAGACGGAGAAATCCAAAGGTCAACCTCATTTTCTTTCTGTAATTGTTCTAATTCTCTGCGAAGTTGTATTCTGCCTTTTTTAGCATTATTCATATCTTCTTTTGAAATACTTTGACCCTTCTTAATAAAATCAATTGAAGCTTGGTGATATTTATTTTCATATTTATCAAACCAATTTTTATGGACTTTAGCAAATTCCGCTGCATTCATTAATTTATGCTGTTTATTAATTTTTTCAATGTTGGCAAAGGCTGGAATTGATTTAATGATAAAACCTTGTCGTTTTAATTTTTCAACGATTTTCCAAAAAGTTGAAAGGATTTCCGGAGAGGCTTGCTGTAGATATTTTCCTTCAGGAATTCCTAATGTAGGTTTTTTGTGTATTTCAGAAAGTTCAGTATTCCAATTGTCGCAAAGAATTGAAGCAATGATCTTACTACCCTTCAGATCTTGAGTAAAAAAACCGATATGATCAGCAGAACATGAGAATGGAATAACTCCAGCAGTTGAAATTCTGCCAAAACTTGGTTTGAAACCTATTATTCCGCAAAAAGAAGCAGGCCTGGAAATTGAACCAATAGTCTGAGTTCCAAGGGATAAAGGGCAAAATCCCGCTGCAACAGCTGCTGCCGAACCACTACTAGATCCACCCGGAGTATGCTCAAAATTATGCGGATTACAAGTAGCTCCGGGATGGAAATAGGCAAACTCGGTAGTAACGGTTTTACCTATGATCAAAGCACCGGCTTGTTTTAGTTTGGATACTACCTCAGCTTCTTTACCTTGAAAAATTTCTGAAGGTAAATTCGATCCTGCTTTTGTTTCAAAGCCATCAACATGGAATATATCTTTTATCCCAATTGGAATTCCGAATAGAATAGGTCTTTTATTCGGATCAGGAAACTTATGATAAAGTTTCTTTAGATCTTGTTGCAAGCGTCCCCGTCTGTTTGGCTCAGGTAGGAATGCATGTATTTTAGAATCCCATTTGTCCAATTTATCACAAAGCTCATCGATCAAATGCTCTGGAGTTATCTCTTGTTTTAGCAATTGAGAAATTATTTCAGACAAAGAACATTCAGAGATAAACTTCACTTAGATTACACCATCTTCTTTAAGTTGTTTAATTTTTTCCTCATCAAATCCCAGATATTTTCCAAGAATCTCATTTGTATGCTCTCCTATCTTTGGTGAGGTTTGACGAGTTTTTTCTTCGGGGATTGTTGACATTTTTATAGGATTACCGGCAATTTTAATTTTACCAGCTTTTTCATCATTTACTTCCACGAACATATTTCTTGATTGAAGCTGCTTATTATCAATAACCTTATCCATAGAATTTATTGGTCCGCTGGGAATTCCTTTTTCAGTGAAAAATTCAATCCATTCGGAAGCAGTTTTATCAACAAATAATTTTTCCATAATTGGGATGATAATTTCCCTATTTTTTGTTCGTTCATCATTTGAAATGAATTTTGGATCATTAAGCAGATCGTTTCTATTCATCACATCACAGAATTTTTTCCAGAGAGTATCGTTTCCCAAAGCCAAGACAAAGTATTCATCTTTTGCTTTGAATGCTTGGAAAGGTGTGATCGTAGGATGATGATTCCCATGAGGAATTGGTGGTTTTCCGTCAACTTGATAACGAACTAAAGCATTTTCTAAAAGTGCTATCTGGCAATCCAGCATGGCAATATCTACTTTTTGACCAAGTCCCGTTTTTTCTCGCTGATATAAAGCTGCATTTATCCCAATTGAGGTGAATAAAGCGGTGCCAATATCACCGATAGACATGCCAACTCTAGTAGGCGGCATATCTTTCCAACCGGTTATACTCATCATTCCGCCCATTGCTTGCACCAGCATATCGTAAGCCGGTTTATGAGATTTGGGACCTGTATGCCCAAAACCGGAGGTAGCTGCATAGATCAAGCGCGGATTTATTTTTTTGAGAACATCATAGCCGATGCCAAGTCGTTCCATTGTTCCGGGACGAAAGTTTTCTATAAGAACATCAAATTCTGTCACCATCTCTTTAATGATTTTGATTCCTTCAGGAGATTTTAGATTTATGGTTATGCTCTTTTTCCCTCTATTTATGCTGATGAAGTAAACACTTTGTTCATTTTTGAAAGGACCATAATAACGGGCATCATCACCGCTTCCAGGTCTTTCGACTTTGATTATCTCAGCCCCCAATTCGCGTAGCAGCATTGTAGCGTAAGGACCGGCAAGAATTCGGGAAAGATCTAGAATCTTAATTCCTTCTAATGGTTTTGGCATTTATTTCTCCTCTTTCTTTAGGTTTGCCAATGCAACTTTTTCTTTTGTGATCGGCATAGATTTTATCCTGATTCCAAGAGCATCATCTACAGCATTTGCGATCATTGGTGCAGCAGGGATCATAGTATGTTCGCCCACACCACGAGCACCAAAAGGGCCATCTGGTTGAGGAACTTCAACTATAATTGGCACGATTTCATCAGGAACATCTTTGGCTGTTGGGATCTTATAATCAGTAAAATTTGGATTAAGCATTTTACCGTTTTCGTCAAACCGCATATCTTCATACAGTACTGTAGCGAGACCCTGCAAAAGTCCACCAGTGATCTGTCCCTTTACTAATGATGGGTTTATAGCTTTACCAACATCGATAGCTTCCACAGCCTTTTTTACATGCATCTCACCGGAATCTTTGTCTACCTCTAAAGTTATGGCAGCAGCACCAACTGTGTAATGAACGTTAGGATGACCGCCCTGGCTTGTTTCAGGATCGCTATTGGCAGAAGCAAATTCCGGCATGAAAATTCCATGTCCCATGATCGGACCACCTTTGAAAGTACTGTCTTCAGCCATAATACCATTGATCACAAAATCTTTTAATGGAAGTTCAAAGCTTGGTTTTGTTTTGCATTTTACTTTCTCATCTTCTAAAAACAGCATATCTTTTGGAAGATAAAGAGTTCTGGAAACTACATCAAATATTTGTTCTCGTGCGTCGATTGCTGCTTTTCGAACTGCATTCCCACATGACCAAGTTACATGAGATGCAACTGTTTGCCATTCGTAAGGATTTCTGTCTGTATCTGGATTTTCTGTACGTATCTTAGTAATTGGAACTGCCAAAATTTCAGCTGCAATTTGCGCCATAACTGTGAGATAACCTTGTCCCATGTCCATACCGGAAACCAGAATGTTTATACTACCGTCTTCACTGAATTTCAGGAATGCCGCTGATGAAGCATTAGGCGGCATGGCGGGAGCCTTCCAAATAAGAGAGAAACCTTTTCCAATTTTTGTATTTGGGTTATCAGATTTTACTTCCTTCCCCCACTCAATTTCCTCAGCAACTTTATCAATACATTCCAGGAGACCATTCGGATTCATGGGAACTCCGTAAGCTAAAGTGTCATTCTCTTTGATGGCATTGATCTTTCTAATCTCAACAGCATCGATTTTTAGATGATCAGCAATTCTATTTATATGTGATTCGAGCCCGAACATAAACTCGGAATAACCAAATCCACGATATGCTCCGCAAGGCGGAAGATTAGTATAAAGACAAACAGAATCTATTGAAATATTATGGAAACGATAGGGTCCTATTGCTGATAATCCAACGGCATTTACAACATTTGCTCCATATTCTGCGGAAGCCCCTGTATCCCAATAAAGTCTGTGATCAATCGCTGTGAATGTTCCATCATTTTTCACACCGATCTTGAGCTTAGCAATAACACCAAGTCGCTGAGAAGTATTATAAAATTCCTGCTCGCGAGACCAGATTATTTTCACAGGATTTCCTTTCAGTCTTGTAGCAATTGCTGCTGCCAGGATTTCCATAGAAACACCTGCTTTCCCACCAAATCCACCTCCGATAGGTGGAGCTATAACTCTAACATCTTTATGAGAAAATCCAAGTGGAGCAAGAGATTCCGCAAACAGATTTCTTTGTGTATGTGGTGATTGTGAAGAAGCCCAAATCGTTAATCTATCGGAGAGATCACACAATCCAACTGCTGCATGAGTTTCCAGTGGACAGTGTGCATAACGTGGAACTGTGTAGGTATCTTCCAAAATATAATCTGCATCTTCAAAACCTTTTACCACATCACCACGCCTTACTTTACGCCAATGAGCAATATTTGTTTTTGCTTGCGGGAAGAACCATGGAACATGCTCGTATTCACCTAGATTAGGATGAATAAGCAAAGCATCATCTTTGATGGCTTCCATTTGATCAAAAATAGCAGGCAGATTCTCGTATTCAACTTTAACAAGTTTAGCTGCTCTTTGAGCAGTTTTAATGTCTCTTGCAACTACAGCTGCTATTTGCTGTCCTACATAATGAACAGTATCCATAGCAAAAATGAAACGATCTTTCATGTATAAACCGAATTTAAAGGGGAAATCTTTTCCTGTGAATACACCTATAACACCCGGAAAGTTTTCAGCTTCGGTTGTATCTATACTTAATATTTTTGCATGGGCTTCCGTGCTCTCTACAATTGCAGCAAAATGCAGGTTGGGTCCAAATTCAAGATCATCTGTATAACGCGTAGCTCCCGTTATCTTTTCTTTACCGTCGATGCGGATTGATGGTTTTCCAACATATTTCAGATCATTCATGATTACTCCTTTTTTTTCACGCAGAGTTCGCAGAGAATAAAAAGATCACGCAGAGTTCGCAGAGAGATGTAATAAAACAATCTTTCTTTGCGCTCTTTGCGTTTTCCCCCTTTGCGTGCTCAGCGTGAACCTCTTACAAATTATTTACAATTCGATGAATTCCATTTTTTAGGAATTTCACGTTAAAATTAATTAATAATCCCAATTTCTTATCTGACAATTTTAGATAAGTCAATGTCTGTGCATAATGAACCGGCAGCAATTTGCTAACTGATTTTAATTCAATTATCACTTTATCGTTAACCAGCAAATCTAACCTGAAACCTGCTTCAAATTTTATTTTTTTATATATTAAAGAAATTGGTAATTGTTTCTTAATATCGAAACCGATTTCTTTCAAATCATAAGCAACTACATCTTCATAAACAGATTCTAATAAACCAGGTCCCAAATTTTTGTGAATATTTATACAAACTCCAATAATTTTAGTAGCAATTTCATTTTCGGTCATAAGTTACTTCCTTTTTTTTCACGCAGAGTTCGCGGAGAATAAAAAGATCACGCAGAGTATGCAGAGAGATGTAATAAAACAATCTTTCTTTGCGCTCTTTGCGTTTTTCCCCCTTTGCACCCTCAGCGTGAACTTCTCCATCTCCAATAATCCTATTCTTTGGTTGCTTCCTGTACTGACTCTAAAATTGGTAAATAGCCGGTGCACCGGCATAAATTGCCAGAAAGAGCTTCTTTAATTTCCTCTAAATTCGGATGGGGATTTTTTTCTAATAATTCAGTTGTTGATATTATCATGCCCGGTGAGCAAAAACCACATTGAAAAGCATTTTTATCGAGCATGGTATTTTGAACTTTTGTAAGACCATCTTTAGAAATTCCTTCAACAGTAACAATTTTTTGTCCGTCGGTTTCAATTGCCAAAACAAGACAACTGCGTACACTTTTGCCATTCAAAAGTACTGCACAAGCACCGCAATCTCCACGATCACAACCGCATTTAGGGCTTTTTACACCAAGTTTTTCACGCAGAACATCTAATAAGATTTCTTCCGGTTCCACATAAACACTTCGTAATTCACCATTCAATTTTAATGTTATCTTTTTCATGATCTACCACCTTTAAGAAGAGCAACAGATTTTTGAATACCGCGCTTGAACATTATTTTCATCATGTGAGTTCTATATTCTGCCGAAGAGCGAATATCAGTAATTGGAGATATCTCATCTTCAATAATTTTGGAAGCTTCGTCCAATAATTTGTCAGTAATCTCTTTTCCTCTCAGGAAATCTTCCAGCTTTTTCATCCTTTTGGGAACAGGACCTACAGCGCAATAAGCAAACCGATAATTTTTGGATTCATCGACCAAAATACCAATTCCGGCTTGAGCCAGATCTTCACCTTTGTAACGTCCTAATTTCTCATAGACTCCTGCATGTTTTTCAATTGGAATATTTATTCCGATCACGAGTTCATCAGATTTTAAAACGGTTTTCTTGGGACCGATAAACCAATCGTGGATCGATATTGTTCTCTTATCTGTCTTGCTTTGAACCAAAACTTCTGCATCATATACAAGAAGTGCCGGGGCAGAATCTAGGCTGGGAACTGCTGAGCATATATTCCCGACTAACGTTGCTCTATTTCTAATCCCAACCGAGGCAACTTTTTCACTGGCTTCCCAAAGAATTGGTATTTTTTCTTTTAGTTGTTTTGATTCGATTATGTCGGTGAATGTGATACCAGCACCAATGAATATTCTATCATTAGAAATATCAATTTTATTTAATTCTTCAATTCCTTTGATATCAATGATAAACTCCGGTTTTGCCAGTTCTTCCTTTAGGTGAACTATTAAATCAGTTCCTCCTGCTAGAATTTTTGCTTTTCCCTCTAATTCTGAGAGTAAGAGCAAGGTTTCATTTATATCTTTTGGTTTATGATAGTCAAAATCGTTTATAATAGCCATAATAACTCCTTGTTTTAAAGATTCACAATATATAAATACCGGCTAATTCTATCTGAATCGACAAATTTGAGAATAGATTTAGCTTCATAAATTCTCGATTTATAAATGTAAAAAGTTCCTTCTTTTTCAAATTCATCCTTCAAAGTTTCAGCAATATTTTGAGTCTTTTTCCAAAACTCTTTTTCACTCTCTGTAAAATCCCATGTTTTGAATTTAAAATTATGTTTTTTCAAAACTTGTGCTATTTGTGTTTTATCGGGAAGCAATATTTCTTTATCTGCATCTGGTTTTATCATTTGCGAAAAGAAGATTCCTAATTTACCATTTTTCTTTAGAATTACTTTCATTTTTTGAATAGTTTTATTTAGGTTTTCCACAAAATATAACGTATCGATGGCAATGATAGCATCAAAAGAATTTTTGGGGAAATCTAATTCATCCATATCCATTGTGATAAATTTCAATCGATCCTTCTTTGATTTTGTTCTATCTTGTGCCCATTTGATTGCCGTTTCGGCAAAATCGACACCTGTGATCTTTGCCTTGGTTTTATCAGAAATAAATTCGGCAATCGTACCGGTAGCACAACCTATATCCAGAACTCTCTGATGTTCATTTATTTCCAATAATTCCAACAACTTATTAAGTTGCTCCATATTCATCATATTAAATTGAGAAATATTCTTACCGTAAAGCATCTTACAGAATTTTCCATAAACTTTACTTTTCTCTTTTTGAACCAACATTTTTCCAAAACCATCGGCTCTCTGTTTTTTTAAAAATTTTGCAGCTTTGTTGGTTATAGAATATTCCTCATTTAATTCTTTAATGAATTTCTTTTGAATTAGGGATTTATAGGCAGAACTAAGGTTAGTAGAAAATTTATCTTTATAATGGTGTTTCCCAGCTGCTGAAATGGATTCTTTAGTAGCCTTTCTATTTGATCTTCCAATACCTCTGATCAAACTAAGAAGCTGTTCTTCTGCTTTATTAATTTTCATCCGCCTTTCTAATTCCTATTTCCCTTTTTACTCAGATTCCATTGCAATAATACGGCACATTGAAGATTCAAGCTCGATACCGCGTAATGGGAATAATCCTATCCAGACACGTTTGTTATTTACTTTATTGAGCTCACCACCCAGGTTCTCCGCATGAAGCAATCCTTTGGGGAAGAGATTCAAATGCATAACCTGATAATATTCATCAATTGGAAACATTTCTTCCCATGTTTTGCCATAATCAGCAACCAATTTCTTTTCTGCTTTGATAAACTCTTTAGGATGCCAATCACGGATAATCGTATTCATCGGATGATCTGCACTACCGCAATCTACACCGATCCATTTGATCTTCATATCAAGAGCCCACTCATGAAATTCAGGGCTTGGTCCCGGATGTTTTATGAAATAGCGAATTTCATCAGATTCTGGTTGATCCCAGCTATATTTGTGATAACCTGTATTGATAATAAGGATATCACCTTTTTTGATTTCCACTTTTTTCATCAACATCTCTGGTGTGTAGAGTGAATAATCTGATACTTCATCAGAAATATCTACAACAACACCTTGTCCGATCCAATCGTTAATCGGTACTTCGCCGATCGTTTTTCCACTCGCAAAGAAGTGAATTTGTCCATCGATATGTGTTCCAACATGGTTACTGGTTTGTATGATCTGTCCATTTGCACCCTGTCCCATATGAGCTCCGGCTAATCTCTTAAAATATTGAATCTGCAGCGGCATATAACTTGGCCATGGTGGTGTGTGGATACTCAATCTTTGTGTTAAATCGTGTACTTTAACATTGTCCATAAACTCTAAAAATTCTTGTGGTTTCATAATTTTCTCCTTTTTTATTTTATTATATTCTGATTAATAGAAAAACTGTCATTCTGAGAAATCTTCTATGAAAGTTCTCATGAAGAATCTCATTATTAACAGAGATCCTTCCAAAGAACAACGAGGAAGATACGTCAGGAAGACAGATACTTTTATTCATACTCAAATTCCTAGTTTTCTAATTTTTCTGCTAAACCGATTGCTGCTTTGATAAATGGTTCCATTGGTGCACTTAACACACCGGCACCAACCTGCCCAATTCCTGGATCTTTATGGGCTACTCCAGTATCGATAAATGGTGTTAAACCCTTTTCTACTACTTTTGTCACATCAATTCCAGTGGGTGTTCCACGGAAGTTCAAATATGGGATCTGGTACATATTGTTTTCACCAAAAGCTATTTCATACATTGCCAGAGTGTAATTAACCGCATCATTAGCAGATCCACCCACAAATTGAACAATAGCCGGAGATGCTGCAATGGCAAATCCACCTAACCCAACAGTTTCTGTTATTGAACTATCTCCAATATCCGGATTAGCATCATCTTTTGTAAACCCGGGGAAGTAGAGAGCATCGGGAACAAGTGCCTTTCCAACAAACCATGAATTTCCTGTTCCTGCTAACTGCAAACCAAAATCTGTTCCATTTCGGGTCATTGCAACTACGATACTGCTATTATCTATATTTCTAGCTGCATCTAAAGTTACCTTGCCAACAGGCATTGAAAGATTCAGGAAGAAATGGTCGTTTCCATTTATAAAATTGAGAACTTTTGCAACTACCTCCTGTTTATCACATGTTTGTACAATTGCAGGTGCTATTGCTCTGTAGAAAAGAGATGTACCGGCTCTATTACGATTATGAACTTCATCTCCCATGTGCAGTGCTTGAGCAATTATATTTTTCAGGTCAATTTTCCCTAGGAATTCTACAGCGTTCTTCAAAGTTGGATAAAGTTCATTTTCTATCCATTTTAGTCTTTCTATCGTTTCATTATCATACGCTCCGTAACGAAGCACTTTTCCCAAACCTTCATTCAAAGTGCAATAGGCATAATTGCCATACTCTTCATTCTTGAGAACAAAAACCGGCATTGATGCTGAAACAACTCCAGCCATAGGACCAACTGTTTTGTGTTCGTGGCAAGGAGAGAAATCGAATTTTCCGGAAGCTGCCACCTTTTCTGCCTCATCGAAATTTTTCGCTTTTCCTTCATAGATAATAGCTCCTATCATGGCTCCTTTCATCGGACCGCTAACTCTATCCCATGTTAGTGGAGGACCGGAATGCAATAATAAATTTTCTTTCATTCCCGGAATTACATTTCTGGCTATATCAAGTCCTACCAAATATGGTTTTCCATTGAGAATTATTTCCAATACTTTTTCATTGGCTTTTTCAATTATAGTTTTATTTTCTTGTAGTATTTGTAGGACATCATCATCAATATTAGCCGGAGGAGTCCACTCTACGTTCGTAACTTTTTCTCCTTGCTTTTTCAGATCATTTTTAAATGAATCCAGCCCAACATTAACTACCTCAATTTTCTTTCCAAATAACTTCTTAAAGCTCATATCTCCTCCGTTATTTATTGTCTTATCAACCTCATCCCAGCCTTCTCCTATCTAGGAGAAGGAGGATATCAGACTTCCTCTCCTTTTAGTAGAGGATTGAGGTGAGGTGAAACACAGAATCTGATAAATCTCATTTTATTTCTCTTATTATCAGGCTAACAATTTCCGCAGCTGCGGCATTAGACGGCATAACAAGGATATCATTTTTTTCTAATATCTCAATTATCTTGTTTTTATTTTGTGGATCTTGTTCAGTTCCCGTTACAGAGCAGATGAATGAGATATCAGGTGCAATTATCTGCGCTTCTTTAATTATTGGAAGTATCTCTTTAATTGGATATTCATTAGCTCCGTAGCCTAATACTAAATCAAATAAAATTATTGCAGTTTCTTTATCTTTTGCTTCCTGAATAATTCGCTTATTTCTTAAACCAAAATCCATCATTGGATGCAACCGACCAACCGTAAATTCATCTTCACCCAGATCGACCAAAGTATGTTCTCTGCTGATCCATGAATCTGCTAAAGCAAATTTTGCATCACTTGCTCTATTGCTGAAAATGTTTTCTATATCCTTTTTAAGAATGATCTGAGCTTCATCGCAAAGTGTTCCACCGCTGAATAATCCACGAATGTATTTTCTCCCCGAGCCAATTTCCTTCACTTCTTTATCGACAATTATTCCGTAACCTGCTTTTCTCTCTTCTAAGAAATTAGTTACTTTAGAAATTTCAACTTTATCTGAAATTGCACAAGCCAAAAGAGCAGCTTCTTCTAAAGTTTCCGCTGCAATAGCACCGCTTTCTTCTATTAAACTTCTATCTGCACCAAGGAATATACTGACAATCGGTTTGGAAATTTCTTTAAGTTTAAAGTTGATCTTTTTAATAACAGTTGGATGCGGTGGCTTGGAAACAAGAACAATCACCTTTGTCTCATCATCATCTTTTAGTGCTTCCAAAGAAGCGATGAACATCATTCCTCCAACCTTTTCTTTGATGTCACGTCCTCCGGTACCAATTGCCTGCGAAATGCCAAAACCTTCTTCCGAAATAATGGAACTAACTTCCTGCAAACCGGTTCCGGAAGCTGCAATAATACCAATGCTTCCTTTATTCACTACATTAGAAAATGCAAGTGGAACACCATTAATAATTGCTGTTCCACAATCCGGTCCCATCATTAGTAAGTTATTGTTAAGTGCATATTTTTTAAGTTCGATCTCTGTTTCCAGCGGAACGTTATCGGAAAAAAGCATTACATTCAAGCCTTTCTTTAAAGCTTTCATTGCTTCATTTCCTGCATATCTCCCGGCTATGGAAATGAGAGCAAGATTAGAATCCGGCTGAATCTTAATTGCACCATCAAGACTTTTGGGAGTGAATGATCCCTGGTCATCTTTTTTGTTTCTGATCTCATTTAAAAATTTGTCCACATTTTCAAACATCTCATCAAACTTATCTTCATTATCAGATTTTATTACGATCAAAAGATCTGTATCATCATATTTTTCAAATTCATTCAGATAAAGATCAGCAGTTTTGAGAATTGATTTATTTTCCTGAGTTGCCATCACCACAGTTGCATCCTGTACGTAATCCATTTGAGAGATATCTTTTCCCACGATCATAAGGCTCACGGAATCAAAATATTCACCCTTTTTAACTATACCTTTTATCATTTAGAACTCCCTTTATAGTCAGAATAAACCCTGTTAACATATCAGATCCAGATGTATGACCGGAACCGATTATTTTGTTAGCATGATGTGAAATATCATTTTTATTATATTTTAATGCTTTTAATAATTTATAAAAATTTTCATAATACTTGTTTGAGTATGCAAATTTAAGAAATGTGTTTGAAATTAAATTATTACCAATAGAATTTAAATAGCATTTTTCAATAATCTCAGAAAAATCTTTGCTCATAATTTGATTAAGATAATTTAAAGCATACAAAATTCCGCAATTAAAATCATCTCCACTGGGTGTCAGACCGAATCCAACACCTTTCATGTTTTTGGTAATTATTGTAAGATTTTCTAAAGAAATATTTTGTACTGTTTTTTTCACGTGAACCAAAAATGCCTTCTCAAAAGTGGTTTGGAAGAAAATTTCGTTATCAGTAAATAGTAAAAATCCCAGACTTTGAGGAGATATTTTGTCAGAGATTTCATCTAATAATATTTCTATTTTAGATAACAATTCTGATATATTAGCTATATAAATGTATTTTTTTGGATGTGGTTTGATAGGGTCAATTTGAAAGGCTGTATTCCCAATTGAAATTGTAGAATTAGAAACAGTAAGAGTTTGCTCTGCTTGTAATGGGAAATCATTTAAAACAATATTATTGGGTCCATTACCAATTTTATAAGAAACTAGAGATACAATCTCTTTATTATTTGTGTAATTATAAACGCTTTTAAATTTGGAGTGTAATTTATAATGACCCTTTTTTATACAATCTCCAAAATCTAAAATTTGCATAGAACTCCCAAAAAACAAATTATTCTCTTCTTAAAAAATTTAAGAAAGAAAAGAATCAAATTTCTGTTTTTGAAGTCATAATGTCAAATCTTTTTTGATAGCGGAGAGTTAATGATTTTACATTCTCAAATAGGTTATGAACTACTAATGAGTGCATATTTAGTCTTAGTGTAAAATCATGAATCAAACGGCGTATCTCGCAAACAGGATTGACTTGTTATTGCGTTCCCAATCAGGGGATTAGGAACGAGCATACAGTTGTTTATAATTTATTTAAAATCCATTGCTTCTTTTGTGAATTTATCTACCCAATCTTTATACACTGAATACAAAAAAATCTCATCATTATCAAATTGCAGAATATATTTAGGATCTTTATCCATTGCGACGCGTAAATAATGTGTTGAACCATCAGATAATTTAATTCCGATTTCCAGATCCGGGGAAATGAGTTTTTCTTTATAATTTTCAAATTCGTTATTAACGAAACCGTTAACAGTAAGTTTAGAAAGGGTAGAGAGAATATCTCGAAGTGTTTTATTATTGAAGTTTACACCTAATGTGTTATTGCTATCGGTATAATACCAGAGAGAATCTGAAGGAGACAGTTCGTATGCATATTTATCACAGATAACGGATATCTTGGAAATGTTATTCTCTTCAATCTCCAAGATAGTTTTTTCTCTCCAGTAATCTGTGTTTGCGGTTATGATATAATTAATATTATCTTCTAATTTGAAGATTTTAGTTTTATCTGGTTTTCGTGCCGGAGTTGTCTTGGAAGAGGAACTTTTCCCGATAATTGCTTCATCTAGTACATTTTTATTCTCATCAATAAATTTTATCCAAGTACCCTGACTATTCGTTACTTTATAAGTGTCGAAAGAACTTTCACTCTCTGAAATTGGAAGATTAGAAGTTTTCACTTTTAATACTTTTGAGAAAATATTTTTGATCTGATATTCATTAGCATCATTTTCGAAAGGATACACAATTTTCCATATATCATTTTCTTTTGATAATCTCAATGTGTCTTTAATATTTGATATTTCAATTGTTTTAATTTTTGTAGAATCAACTTGGAAAAAATTGATGCGTTTTTCTACATTATTTCCCATTTGTGTTATGAGGAATATAATTACTAAAACAATTAGAATTCCAATGTATATTGTTTGTTTCTTATTCATAAATTTCTCCAATATGTTTTCTTCGTTTCAATTCTTTTCTGTAATGCAGAATTCCCAATAAGATCAGCAAAAGAGAGGGGAATAGAATATTGATCCACTTAATTATTTTTTTAGTTCCGGGTTTAATTTCCTTCAGTGGAGTGAATTGTGTTTCTCGAGATCTTATCTCTATGAGTGTTCCTTCGGAAACCATATAATCAACTGCATTTAATACAAAATCTCTATTCCCTGATATACCAGCTCCAGCATTTTCTATAATGAAGTCGGAATCTGAAACAAGTAGAATTTTGCCGAACTCCGTGTTTCCAACTGCATTATCTTTTTCTTTTGTATGATCCATAAAATTACTTACGAATTTTCCACTATAGATCCCTGCTACAACCCTTGGTTTATCGATCAGCATTCTCTTCAAATCAACATTCATAAATGGTAAATATGAAATATCAAGTTGCGGCATGGTTACTTCACCGCTATTTACTGAAGTATAAAGCAGTGGTTCAAAAGAGATATTTTCTCCAATGTTTGTTGTATCAATTTCCGATGCAAAAATAAGCTGCATATAATCAAGATTCTTAACTAAAATATTGTCTTTGTTTACATTATTAATTATTGGGAAAAACGGGTAATTAACCGGAGTTTGCATTCGGAACATGCCGCGTTGCTGCTGAACTGTAACTTGACCACATTGTGCATCAATAACAAGGTTTGGCTTAATTGTAATTCCAAATGAGTTAAGAAGTCGGAAAAGATTGGAATTTATCGGTGTTGCAGATTGTTGTTGAATATCAGTAATGATCCTATCCTGGAAGAGGATGATATTTCCATCCTGCATCAAATATTGATCGAAATTAACAAGCTGAGACATCTCAAGAGAATCTTCAACTCCTGCTACAATTAGTGCATCAATGTCATTCCCTACAGGTTTGGTTAGATCGATTTTCGAGATTTCATAACTTTCGGAAAGGAATTGGCCGATCGTTGCAAATTTGTTATTCTTATCGGGATCAAAAATGGCGATCTTTTTAAGCCCGGTTGCAGTTATCTTTTTGATCTTGCTGGTAACATCATACTCTAAACCTTGAGTATTTTTAATCATAGGCAAAGATTCAGTTTTATCCTGATAATGGAAGACAAGACCCATATAAACTTCCCTGATCTCCAATTTATCATTCTGGACAACTCGCATGGAAACAGGCATTATCCCGTTCTGTTGAGCTTCTTTTTTTAGTTCTTGCTCATCAGCAGGATCAAGAAATTCAAACTTCAGGTTTCCTTGAGAATAAGCTTGATATTCGGAAAGAATATCTTGAACGAAACGACGGGAATCGGCATATTCACCCGGCATATTTTTAGAGAAATATGCTTTGATGACAAGCCTGTCATCTAATTCTTTCACCGCAGTTTTACTGGAACTTGAAAGTGAATATATTTTTCCTCTGGAGAGATCGAAACGTTTGAAGACGGATATTGAAATAAGGTTAACAAAAATGAGAATTGCGATGAGGATTATTATATCAATTGTAGTTTTCTTTTTCATGATCATCCTCCTATTTCCAGTTTCGATTTTCTAAAGATGTTTGTGCAAGTTTAAGAAATAGCACGATCAAACTAACAAAATAAATTATATTCCGGGTATCGATAACTCCCCGAGTAATATTTGAAAAATGGTAATCTATACTTATATATTGAAATATTCCAACCATAAAATCCGGTATGAAGAAAAGGAAGAACTTAATTAAAAAGAAAAAGAAAATTATAAAGAAACTTATTATAAGCGAAACTACCTGATTGCTGGTTATACTGGACGCAAAAATTCCAATGGCACTATAAACCGCACCCAGAAATAATAGACCGATATAACCACAAAAAATTGCTCCGAAATCGACATTTGTTCCAAGCAGTAAAATTGTGATAAAATGCACTAAAGTTAATAGCAAACCAACTCCGATGAGGGAGACCGAAGCCCAGAATTTTCCTATTATTATTTGGCTATCCTTAATTGGTAGTGTTGCCAGAAGCTCCATTGTGCCGGTATTTTTTTCACGTGAGAGAAGTCCCATCGTAATTGCAGGGATAACAAACAAATATAAGAGAGGAATTATCCCAAATAATGTTCGTAAATTCGCCTGATTATTGATAAATAACGGACTGGCAAAAAACCAACCGCTGAGTAAAAGAAAAATTACCAGAACTATGTAAGCTGCAGGAGAATTAAAATAACTTTTGATCTCTTTTTTTGTAATCGTCATTGCTAAATTCATTTTCCACCTCCTTCGATAGTAAGATTACGGAATACCGCTTCCAAACTGATATTCTCACGATGCATTTCTAATAATACCCATTCTTTTGATTTAATAAAATTAAATATTTCTGCTCGTTTATCATTTGCTGAATCATACTCGATCTCAACCTTAAATGTTGTTTCATTGAGTGAAGCAATGGAAAGGATGGTGATCTCTTTAATACTACTTGAAATCTCAGAAATCTCATTTTCCGGTGCTACAAGTTCAAGAATAAGTTTTGTTTTATTTTGGAAAGAAGATTGCAGTTCTTCGGTTGAACCATCTGCTACTATTTTACCTTCATTAATGATAACAATTCGATCACAGACTGCTTGAACTTCCTGCAAAATATGGCTGGAAATTATCAGTGTTTTTTCCTTACCCAATTCTTTGATCAGTTCGCGGATTTCGACGATCTGATTCGGATCTAATCCGCTGGTTGGCTCATCTAAAATTAATATTTTTGGATCGTGAATAATAGCTTGAGCAAAACCAACACGCTGTTTGTAACCTTTAGAAAGTGTGTTAATAGGTTTATGGACAACGCCATTAAGTCCACATTGTTTAATAACTTCTTTTATGCGAGAATTAAAACTTGAGATCTCTCTAATATCTGCAATGAATTTGAGATAATCGTAAACTGTCATATCAATATAAAGCGGGTTGTGTTCAGGAAGATAACCGATAAGTCTTTTTATCTCAATTTGTTTATTTTTGATATTCATGTTTTCCACTTCGATATTACCGGAAGTGGGTGAGAGAAAGCAGGTTATCATTCTGAGTGTTGTAGTTTTCCCCGCTCCATTTGGACCCAGAAACCCGAGAATTTCACCTTCATTGATCTCAAAATTAACATGATCAACTGCACGTACCGAGCCGTAATCTTTCGTTAGATTTTCTAAACGAATCATTTAAGAAACTCCTTATCTAAATTTATAAATTTTGAAACATGAAAAAAAAGTGTATGGATAATCTGTCAAGTGCGTTTTAGAAGTTAAGTATTAAAGGAATAACTTCAATAATATTGAACAAGAAATATCATAAAACACAAAACGTATAAAAAGGAAAATTTATTGAAATAGATTTTTGAGAAAATATTATTGACACAATAAGGGGTCAATTTAAAAAAGTTATTCGTTGTTGAAATTGATCCTGAATAGCTCAGCGGTAGAGCGGGTGGCTGTTAACCACTAGGTCGGGGGTTCAAATCCCTCTTCAGGAGCCATAATAAAAGCCTTCTTCGGAAGGCTTTCTATTTATAAATGAGTGGGTGGCTGTTATCCGGCAGTTGCCGGACGGGGGTTCAAATCTCCGGCAGCAGCCGGAAGCCATAGTGAATAATTTCGTTTTTAGAGAGTCTTTTATATTTTACTGGAAATGAAACCTTCAAATAATATGGAGAACTAAATGTATACAGTCTATGTTTTATATTCTAACAAATTTGATAAAATTTATGTTGGTTATACTTCTGATTTAAAACAACGATTACTATCTCATAATGAATTAGCAAAGAAAGGATGGACAATCAATTATCGTCCTTGGAAATTAGTGCATAAAGAGGAATTCACAGAGAAGAAACTTGTTATGAAAAGAGAAATTGAACTGAAATCTCATAGAGGTAGAGATTTTATAAGAAAGTTAATGAGATCTTTATAGGTGGCTGTTATCCGGCAGTTGCAGGACGGGGGTTCAAATCTCCGGCAGCAGCCGGAAGCCATAATCGAGGCTTCCATTTTTCGGAAGGCTTTCTATTTATAAATGAGTGGGTGGCTGTTATCCGGCAGTTGCCGGACGGGGGTTCAAATCTCCGGCAGCAGCCGGAAGCCATAGTGAATAATTTCGTTTTTAGAGAGTCTTTTATA
>JAYEKK010000260.1:0-1949 GCA_034660955.1 Candidatus Cloacimonadota bacterium
TGCCATTAACTTTTTCACTTCTCTCTCCTCCTCCTCTTGAACCATTGATTTAGATTAAGCCCTTTTTTATTTATTCAGATATAAAAGCAATAATAATGCCAAATCTCTAACCAACTGAATTTCCAATCATTTTTAAAATACACCCCACCCACAGCCTCCACCACTGTAAAATTATCCGACACCTTTTAGAACTAACAAATCAACTATTCTTCCCCTTAAAAATTGCTTAACACTCTATAATTATTGAATAAAGACTCACTATCCAGAAAAAAGATCAAATTTTCACAGAAAAATTCGCCCCAAAATGGTGTCGGAATTCTTTACAGTTTTTTTGAAAATTGGGCGTTTTGGGCCGGGTTGAGGAAAGAAAGTAATGGAAGAGGCTTCAGATTTGTCGTAAGGAAATCAGACTGTTAGCGTGACACGATTATTTGCTGTTAAATTTTTCGACACCTATCGGCTATGCTTTGATCGATCATAATTTGGGATTTCTGATCATGTTTTTTTACCACGAAGATAAATAGGACACAGATTTTCGCAGATATACACAGATAATTGAAAAACTGACCGCGTCATTCCGGCGAAAGCCGGAATCCAGACATCTTACCCTGAGTTATTGAGAAATTGCGTCAATTTCTTCTAAAGATACCTTTGTAAAGAAATAGGTGCCCTCACTTGTTGGTACTCTGCGGTATTGCATATATATAATGTTGGTACTCACCTATTGTTGGGTTTCGTACCTCAACCCAACCTACCTGGCTTGCGGTAACCATGGGGGCTGCTCAAAGCCATTGGGATTCAAAGCTTTGAAGCAACCTCAGTCAAATGGGAAGGCATATAAAGTCATTATCAAAAGTCGCAAGATTGTAAATCTTATTTTGGATCATGGCCGTGTAGATGAGCGAATAGCGCTTTTCCATCCTTGAACGGAAGGTTATATAGTTGTACTATAGACTTAACCTGCAGGAATTCCGGGTCCTTATGAACAAGGATTGCATCCCTTACCCTGGCAGTCGCAATGTTCCAACTGTCGGCTAATGAAAGGGCGCAAGTGGCCTTTATTTCCACTGCTGCTTGGAGTATTTCTTCACTAAGGTCGATTCGTTCTACGGGTAACGTAAAGAGGTGGGCGTATATTTCCCTGCCTTTTTCCCTGCCACAATTTCTCCACATTCGATAATAACATTCCATATAGGACATGAATGAAATTATCACGCCACTGTCTTTGCTCTTTAGGATTTTTTCAACTTCGTCAGCACCAGGCTCATCATTCCACAGGGCCAGCAAGGCGGAAGTGTCCAGTGCAAAGAGTCTATCCACTGTCTCTGACATCTTCTTCTCTCCGTTCCTTTTGCCGTTCAAGGATGAGTTTGGATGCAGAGAAATCTCCTTTGCCGCGGCCCCTGAATAAAGCTACCGGATCCTCGGTTATAGGAACAACCGTGATAAGCCCGCCTTCCGCAATCCATTCCAATTGTGAATTCGGCCTGATATTAAACTCCCTACGAATAGACGCGGGAATCGAAACTTGTGCTCTGGAAGAAACCCTTGTTCTCATGTCGCATGCCTCTTTTGCCATGCAATATTTAAAATAGCTTAGCAAAATCACTGTCAAGGGGATCAGTAACTACACTTATTTACTGTTAAATTTTTCGACACCTGTCGGCTATGCTTTGAGCGGTCATAATTTGGGATTTTTGATCATGTTTTTGTACCACGAAGTTAAATAGGGGACAGACGAATTTAAAAAATCTCTGACACGGATTTCACTGATTACACTGCCTAATCCGTGTTGATCTGTGTAATCCGTGTCCCAAAAAAAGGAATTCCTATACTATCGAGTTACAGGCATATGCTCTCTTATTCCGGCAAGACGGCCAGGAAGAGATGCACGGGGACCATGTAGATGTGATTGGTTTGATAATTGCCACAACCAGAACTCCAGGCAC
>JAYEKK010000261.1:0-8690 GCA_034660955.1 Candidatus Cloacimonadota bacterium
AGATATCGCAAAAAAAATAAAATACAAAAAATTTACAAAAGGTATATATTTGACAGCATATACTATTAACACACCTAAATATTATGCAATATTAGATAGTGCTGAAGCTGCCGGAATAAACACATTAATTTTTGATCTTAAAAATATGAATGGGCACATTTTCCTTAGAATGCAGCAAACAGGCTTCCTGACGAGCGAAAATATTAAACCGATCGTTAACATTAAAAAAGTGGTTAATGACGCCCATAAGCGAAATATGAGAGCCGTTGCCAGGGTGGTAATGTTTCATGATCAGCTAACTGCGCAACGAGATTCAACCTTAAGACCCGAAAATATATATGGTGGAGTCTGGAAAGAAAGTAAAAGAAAAAAAGCTTCATGGTTAGATTCGTCAAACCTTCAAGTTCAAAATACACTTTTGGATATTATTGAGGTAATTGCGGAAAAAGGTGTAGATGAAATTCAAATGGATTATGTACGTTTTCCAACACAGGGAAAAATTTCAGAAGCTGTTTTTGCATTTCAAAAAGAAGATTCGCTTAAAGCCAAAAACGACTCAACATATATTTTTAGACAAAAATCTGACATTATTATGGATTTTGTTTCAAGAGCAAAAATGATATGTGATAAGTATGATGTAACATTAACGGCAGATGTATTTGCTATAGTGTCATGGCAGAGATCTGCCGATATTAATGCTACTGGACAAGATATAGAGAAAATGACTAAACATCTTGATGCAATTCACCCAATGATCTATTCATCGCATTTTGCTAAAGATTTTGGATTCAGAGAAAACCTACACAATGAGCCCTATTTTATTGTCTATAAGGGAAGTGTTTTATCAAAGAAATATGCTGATAGTAATTGCAGGGTAATCCCATATATTCAATCAAACTCATGGAAAGTTAATTATGGAAACGGTTACATAACCGGACAGATACAAGCAGTTATCGATTCTAATTCCGATGGATATATACTTTGGAATGCTTCAAATAGATATTATAAAACCCTAAGGTGGATAAGAGATTTTGATAATCTATACTAATGTTTCACGTGAAACTACAGATCTATTTTAACACGTTTTTTGTTAAAACAGCAACAATCTCTTCGTTGGATTTTGCATTGCTTAATGTATTTAAAGTATCTTCGCTCATTAATAATTTCGAAATGTAAGAGATCGAGAAAAGGTGTTGGATGTCATCATGCAGTAATAGCATAAAAAAGAGATTTACGGGTTTATTATCAATAGCATCAAACTCAATGCCTTGAGATGATCTTCCAAAAATGATGCTTGGTTTTTTTATCTTGGAAGGATGTAAATGTCTGGGATGCAATAATGCTATACCTTTCCCAATTGCAGTAGATACTAATTCTTCTCTTGCAACAACTACTTGATAAAGCCATCGATGATCTCGAACAATTTTTAGATCTTTTGCTTTCTTTGACATCTCACCAATTGCTTCATATTTATTGTCTGCTGCAAAATCTAAATAGATGAATTTGGGTTTAAAATAATCAGAAAATTTACATACGGATCTTTTAAGTGCTAGATGTTCTACTTCCCTCTCGTTGAGATTTGCTAGCCATTCATCTACATCTGCTTTCTCAATTTTATATGTGTTCCCTACTTTCTTTGCAGAAAATATCTTGCTTTTTGTCATCTCCTTGATGACCGAATCGGTAACCTTTAAATATGCTGCTGCTTGTCGTAACGTTAGATACTCTTTTGCCATAAGTTATTCCTCATAATCATTTTTTTATTGAAACTCTTATCTTGTTTATTAATATATCTGTCAAGTATTAGAGAGTATTTTCTTGACAGATATACAATGAGAAGATTGCTAAATTCATGAAATTTAAATTAATATTGTTTGTAGGTTTGCTTGTAATTAGCTGTAGCTATTCTGTCTATACCACTGGTTATCCGCATCTAAAAACTATCATGATTCTGCCTATCGAAAACCAAACTAGCAATTATGATTTTAGAGATACTGTTTTTAATTCTATTATTGATAGCTATGAATCGGATGGACGTCTTAAATTGGTTGGTATGTCTCCTGACTGTCAATTGGAATGCAGTATTTTGGATTATTCAAATAAGATCGTTGCTTATTCAGGATCATCAATCGATGAATATGAGGTTAGGGTTTTATTTAATGTAATATTTACTGATCTTAAAAAAAATCAAATTCTCTGGCAAAACAATTCATTGATGCAATCTGAGCGATATTCTCTTTCTGATGAAAACAGTTTGTTTAAAAGCGAAGTTGAAGCACAGGAAGAGATAACGAATAAACTTTTTGATTCAATAATGAAGAATACTTTAGAAGAATGGTAAGAATTAATAAATATTTAGCACAATGCAATTTGGGATCTCGAAGATCAGTTGAAAAGTTGATTTTAGCTGGTAAAATACGAGTAAATGATAAAGTGAATATTAATCTTTCCTTACAAATTGACCCTAAGGTAGATGTAGTAACTTATGAAGGAAAGAAAATAATTCCTAAAAAAGAGAATATTTATTTGATGTTGAATAAGCCTAAGAAATATCTGGTCTCAAAAAAAGATGATTTCGATAGAAGGCTTATTTTTGACCTTTTACCCGATTTTGGAACTAATTTATTTTATATCGGGCGATTAGATTATATGTCTGAAGGGCTTCTGCTTCTTACTAATGATGGTGATTTTGCAGAAAAAATAATTCACCCAAAATATAAATTGGAAAAAGTTTATAAAGTTAAGATCAAAGGAAGAATAACAGATGAAAATATTGGAAAACTTAGAACGGGAATCGTTTTAAACGGAAAGAAAACAAAACCCGCTATCGTCTTTGTGAATAGTGTGAAAAATAACACAACAACCCTAAAAATTACTATCTTTGAAGGAAGAAAAAGACAAATTCGTTATATGCTTAAAAGCGTAGGCTCAGAAGTGATGGAGTTAAAAAGATTACAAATTGGAAACGTAAAGTTAAACAAACTACCTCTAGGAATGTGGCGGATGCTGAAACCTTCTGAGGTAATGTCGTTGCTTAATACAAGCAAAACAAATACAAAAAGGAAATAAAATGAAAATCGGTTTAATTGGTATACAAAATTCAGGAAAAACAACGATCTTTAATACACTTACCGGATTGGATGTTGAAGTAACGTCCTATTCCTCTCAGAAAATTGAACCAAATCAAGGAATTGTACAAGTCGAAGATGAACGAGTTGAAAAGCTTGCAGAAATGTACAATCCCAAAAAAATTATTTTTGCAGCCATTGAATATATTGACTTTGTTGGACTTACCGGTAATAAAAGTGATAACGATGCATTTGGCGGCTCTGGAATGGGATTGGTTAAAACTGCCGACGCTCTGGCATTGGTTGTTCGTAATTTTGAAGACCCAACTTCGGGAAATACGCCCAATCCTGTTTCTGATGTAGATTCAATAGAATCTGATATGATTATTTCAGATTTAATAATTGCAGAAAAGAGACTTGAAAAAGTTGAATTGAGTAAAAAAAGAGGAATCAAAGATGCAACTCTTCAGCTTGAAGAAAAGGCTTTATTGAAAATAATTGCTCATCTTGAAAATTCAAACCCGATTCGTACACTCGATCTTGCAAGTGATGAAGAAAAAACTATCCGTGGATTCCAATTCATTACTCAAAAACCATTGATGGTAATTCTTAATTCAGATGAAGATAGTTTTGGGAATAGTGATTCTGTAATAAATGAATTAAATACACTCTATAAAGTTATTGAATTTGCTGGAACCTTTGAAATGGAACTGAATAATTTAGATGAAGATGAAGCAATTGAGTTCATGCAGGATATGAACATTATTGAATCTGGCAGAGATAGACTTACAAAATTTTCTTACGAACTCCTTGGTTATTGTAGTTTTTTTACAGTAGGTGAGGATGAAGTTCGAGCATGGACAATTACAAAAGGTGATGATGCGGTTGAAGCTGCTGGTAAGATCCATTCTGATCTAGCGCGAGGCTTTATTCGTGCAGAGTGCTTTTCCTACAACGACTTGATTCAATGTGGCAGTGAAAAAGTTGTAAGGGAAAAAGGATTATTCCGACTTGAAGGGAAAAAATATATTGTTCAGGATGGAGATATTATAAATATTAGGTTTAGTGTTTAGAAATAATTCTTCAAATCAGCAATATTATCAAATGATGATCTAAATGAGGTAAAAATGGATAAGTTAGAAAAAAAGAAATTTATACAAATATTTTTTGGAATAATAATATTGCTTTTCTCAGTATTGTTTCTTGTAGCGATAACAGAACCACTTATGCAAATAGTATTAGATTACCAGATTTTACAAAAAGCCAATATGAATATTTTCAAATTTATTAAATTAGATTTCCCTGCAGTATCAAATCCAATAGGACCATTTGGCGCATTCTTTGGTTTTTGGTTTGCTACTATTTTCGGAAAATTCTTTAGCATCTCTTTACTTATTGGAGGCTTATTTTTAGGATTCTTTATGATTTTCCTTAAGAAAGAAAGCCATCCATATTCGCGAGTGGTTAGTTTTATTATCTTCGCATTCTTTGCAAATATAGGTTCATTTGTAATAAACCCAAATAACCTAGATGCTGCGGGAATAACTCCTTGGAAATTCTATAGCTTTCTAGAAAACATCTTTGATCGTACAGGTACTGGCATTATCTCTGCAGCTGTAGTATTGATCTCGCTTATCTTCATTTTTGATCTTGAGAATATTCAGAAATTCTTTGTATTTGTTGCGATCAAGATCGGAAATGGGATCAAAGCATTATTTTCCATTACATTCTCTAAAAGATCGAAAAAAATAAAGAAACCTAAGAAAACTAAAAAGAAAAAGACACCAAACATCACTGATCATATATCTAGAAAAAAGAAACAAGAAGAATTTAAGAAACCAATTATCCCTCCTCAGAAGATGACTCAGAACAAAGATGAAATTAATGATACACCTAAAGAATATGCTGTTCCCGATTCGATCCGCTTTCTTTCGAGTGTTCATCACTCTCAAGAAGCTAGAGAAGAGATACAGAAAAATATCAATAATATTAGCGGAATTCTTATTGATAAACTTGCTGAATTTGGTGTTAAGGCAGAAGTTAAAAATGTAAATATTGGACCTATAATCACTCAATATGAAATTGAACCTGCACCAGGCGTTAAGGTTAATAAATTCCATGCACTTGCAGATGACCTGGCTCTCGCTATCAAAGCTAAAAGTATTCGTATTCAGGCCCCAATCCCTGGTCGTGGACTGGTCGGAATTGAAATTCCTAATAGCAGCAGAGATACAATATATTTTAAAGATATTCTTGAATCTGATGAAATGAAATCTTTTAAGGGAAATATAGCGTTAGGTCTTGGAAAGGATATTGCAGGGAATCCAGTAATAGCCGACCTTGCCGCAATGCCGCACCTACTGATAGCTGGAGCAACGGGAACAGGTAAAAGTGTGTGCATAAATACAATTATTAATAGTGTTATATTCCGTATGAAACCGGAAGAGATCCGCTTTATTATGATTGATCCTAAAAGAATTGAGCTCTCTATTTATGAGGGGATTCCACACTTGATCCAGAATGTGGTGACTGATAACGATGATGCGCTAAAAGTTTTACAGTGGTGTGTTTACGAAATGGAAAAACGCTACGAACTTCTACAGAAACATAAAGTTAAAAATATTGCTTCGTATAATAAACAAGTGAAAGAATTATTAAAAAAGAAAAAGAAAACAGAGGAATCAGAGACCGAGGATAAACCAATTCCTTATATTGTTATTATTGTGGATGAGCTTGCAGATCTGATTATGACAATAGGTAAAGATGTGGAAAGACTTATAACAAGACTTGCTCAAATGGCAAGAGCAATTGGTATTCATCTGATCCTTGCTACACAGCGTCCTTCAACACAGGTCCTCACAGGAATTATTAAAGCGAATATTCCATCCAGAATTGCCTTTAAGGTTCCAACTAAAATTGATTCCAGAGTTATTCTTGATGCCAATGGTGCTGATAAATTATTGGGGAATGGTGATAGTCTTTACAGCTCTACAGGTGTTGGTGGAATGCAGAGGATCCATGGGGCATATATCGAACCATCAGAAATTCTTGATATTACAAAATATCTTCTTACTCAGCCTAAGCCTGAACAACAAATTAAGATAATTAATGATGAAGATGTTTTCCAGGGTAGTTTTGATTATGATGATGAACTTTTCCCGGAAGCAGCTGTAGCAATCGTTTCTGCGGGATCTGCATCAGTATCCATGCTGCAAAGACATTTCAAGATAGGTTATGCTCGTGCCGGAAGACTTATAGATATGATGGAACAAGCCGGCATTGTGGGTCCGCATGTGGGAAGTAAATCCAGAGAAGTTTTGGCATCTGAGGAGGATATGAAAATATATGGCTACTTATCTGAATAAAATATTACTTTTCCTTCTGCTTCCAATCTTGTTAACGGCAAATGAAAAAGCTTTAGAAAAAATATACGAACAAGTTCTCATAACTTATTCTACTATAGCTACTTATGAAACTTCTTTTGTGCAAGATAATTACTGGGAAGAAATTGATGTTTATAAAAATTCGGAAGGGAAATTATATTATGATAAAGAAAACCTTCTTATGGATTATTCCGAACCGATTGGACAAAAACTTCTAATTAATAAAAATAATATGACGATGTACGATCCTGTTTCAGGACAAGCAATTATTTCCGATAAGATCGAAATAGAATTAAGACCTGATAAGCTTATCTCTCATTATTGGGATATGTCAGAAAAGGAGCTTATTGACCAATTTAATAGTACGATCAAAATTAAACTGCTGACACCGGAAGAAGAAAAAATAATAATTACAATCTCAAATAATATCGTCACAGAATTTAATATTATTGATAAAAATAATAATTTCGTTATCTATAAATTCTCAGATATTGAGATCAACAGAGCATTGCCAGATAAAATTTTTAAGTTGATCTTACCTGAAGGTACAAATATTATCGACACGCGAAGTAATAAATAAATTAAAATACAAAATAAAGATTATATTATTCTTAGGAGGATATTATGATTGCGCTAATTATGGCAGGTGGTATTGGAACCCGTTTCTGGCCAATAAGCAGAAAAACTAATCCGAAACAATTCCTAAATATTATTTCAGAAGATTCAATGATTCAAATGACAGTTAAGCGTCTTCGTCCTAAAATTAAATTAGAGGACATTTACATTGTTACTGCAGCTTCGCAAGTGGAACTTACCAAAAAGCATCTTCCCGATCTCCCCGAAGAAAATATAATCATTGAACCTTTTGGTATGAACACAGCTCCATGTATTGCTCTCAGTGCTCAATATCTCGCTCGTAAGTACAATGAAAATGAAAAGATGATTGTATTGCCAGCTGACCATTTAATTGCACTCAACGATGATTTTTTGGCTTCTCTTGAAATTGGAGAAGATACTGCAGATAAGAATAATTTGGTTACCTTCGGGATAAAACCGGATTATCCTGCTACCGGTTATGGCTACATTGAAGCAGGAAAAAAAATAGAGCAAAAAATGTTCTACGTGAAACAATTTAAGGAAAAACCGGATCTGGCAACAGCTAAGCAATTCTTAAGTTTGGGTAATTTTTTTTGGAACAGCGGAATGTTCATGTGGAAAATAGGAACTATCCTCGATGCCTATAATGAGTATCTTCCTAAAGTTAAACAGGTATTGGAAAAGATCAATGCCAGATGGGATGAGGATGGACTCAAGGCGGACATCTCTTCCGAATATTCGCAAATGCCAAAGATTCCTGTAGATATTGGAATTATGGAACAGGCTGAAAAGAGAGTTGTGATTCCTGTGGATTATGGGTGGAGTGACGTTGGCAGTTGGAAAGCACTTTACGATATTTCTGATAAAGATGAAAATAATAATGTTATTAATTGTGAATACAAAATAATTGACAGCAATAATAATTATATAAATTCAAAGAAGTTTGTTGCCCTCATTGGAGTTGATGATCTAGTAGTTGTGGAAAGTGAAGATGCACTTCTCATTACCAAAATAGATCGCAGTGAAGATGTAAAAAATATCGTAGAAGAATTGAAAAAGGAAGGAAAAGAAGAATTACTTTAAATATAAATTAATTATATATTTTTGGAGGTGTATTATGAAATCAGTTTCTATAATATTAATTATTTTATTAGCTACAACCCTTACAGCATACGAATGGAACGAATACTGTCCGCTTGATCTTCCCATTTATAACGCTAATTTTGAATTTGAAAATATCGATATTCTGTGCACAAACGGGCTACTTATCAGAACAGATAATGAGTGGGAACTTTACGAAAATTTAGGCTTATTGGCACTCAATTCAGTTAAACTCGATGATGATAACCTTCTTGTACTCTTTGGCTGGGCATCAAATTCAGATGGAATTTATAAATTCAATTTAAACACTCATGACTTTGAACTAGTTGATTGGTTCTATCAGCCATATTTTCTTTACTATAATTCAACCGATGATCGTTATTATGCAGGTGATGATAATGGCTTATCCCGTTCTTATGACGGATTGAAGTGGGTGAGAGACAATACTTGGGAAATGTCCTCAGTTTATTCTATGAATAATCAAAATCAAAATTTTGTACTTCATAGAGATACATCGATCTATAATTGGCAATATTCAGAA
>JAYEKK010000262.1:0-1946 GCA_034660955.1 Candidatus Cloacimonadota bacterium
GCTGGCCGAAGTTATGTAGTATTTGGCAGATCAAGTTCTTCGAGTAGCGTAACTGCAAGTAGTAGCCAAGCTAAAAGCAGCAGTGAAAGCATAAGCAGTAGTATAATTCCTGCAAGTTCAAGCAGCAGCAGTGAAATAAAAAGTAATAGTAGTCTTCTCATAAATAAAAATTCATCATCAACATCAAAAGGAACTAATCTAGGCGTGATCATAGGAGGAGTAATAGGTGGCTCGTTATTGTTATGTCTAATAACTGGAACTGGAATAGGATATTTAATATATCGCAAGCGTAAAAATGCAGAACAAGATGATATAGCGATGGAAGTAAATTCTAGGCCATCCAAACAAAAACGCATATCATTAATGGAAAAAGATGGTAAACAAAGCATGTCATTAGTGATATCTTATAAGAAGATTAAAAAGCTGCAAAAAATTGGTGGAGGCGGGTCAGGAATTGTATATAAAGGCAGATGGCAAAATACTTATGTTGCGATCAAGCAATTAACTTTAATGGAATTAGATCCCAAAGCCGAAGTAGAATTCACCCGTGAGGCAAGTATTATGTCAGCTTTAAGGCATCCTAATATTGTAGAATTTTATGGAGTATGTTTAGAACCAGAATGTTGTATTGTTATGGAATATATGACAAGCGGATCATTACATAAATTGTTACATAGTGATGAAGAAATAACTTGGGAATTACGTGAACGCATTGCTTTAGATATAGCCCAGGGTCTTGATTATTTACATGAAAACAATGTAGTTCATCGAGATTTAAAAAGTTTAAATATATTGTTAGATGAAAATAAACGAGCAAAATTAACTGATTTTGGTTTATCCAAAGAACGAACTGATACAACCTTAGCTCCGACAACTAAAAATATTGGTACTCCCGGTTGGATGCCTCCGGAGATATTAATGGATGAAGAAGATTCAATTCATCAAGGAATAAAAACAGAATATACGAAGAAAGCTGATATATATAGTTATGGTATAATTTTGTGGGAAATCAGTAGCCGTAAAGTGCCGTTTGCCGAAGCTAAACATAATATGGAAATTATGAAGAGTGTGGTGAAAGGTATACGTCCGGAAATTCCATTAGATTGCCCAATTAAATTCAGTAATTTAATCCAACGTTGTTGGACACAACGACCTGAAGAGCGGCCGGATATTAGTGAGGTTGAAAAAGAGTTAGAGTTATCGCAAATTCAACCGAGTTAAAAAATAGTTTTTTAGGAAAAATCTTGTAAACCAGTAATTTGCCTAATTAATTCAATATCCATGCCCGAAGCTTTCATTTTTTTTGCAACAGCCAATTTGCCTTTTTCTAAACCAATTTTCTCACCTTTTTTCAGACCAACTTTTTCACCTTCTTTTTTCCCTTCAAGTTTTCCGGAATTAAAACTAGAATCGACCATGCTTTCCTCATAATGGAGGTTTTCCAAATATGTTTTATAAGCTTGTTTTTCTGAAGTTGGCAATTTTAAGGCATCGAGTTTTTCTTTAGCTTCCAATAATCCTTTAGCATGGAAGTTATCTTTAATTTCTTCATTTTTTAAAAAATAAATCCATTCATCTAAAGTATCTTTAGCAATATTGTTAAACTGATTAACTTTTATTAGATAATATTCTGGGTATATTTGATGAACATATTGCTTTTGATAAAGCTCTTTTTGTTTATTGCTTAAATCTAAAATATCATTTTGATGCAGGCCAACAAATGAAGTAATACCATGATAAATATAATCTTTACCATGTCCTAAATCGAAATACAGGATATTAACCGAATAAACTTTTTTAATCTGTGAATAAGGAGCTCCTTGTGCTAAATGTTCAGCTATAATTTTAGAAGCACCAAATAACATCCGATAAAAATAATCTGATTCTGAATTAACTTGCACTTCAATTAAAACTATTTCTTTGTTATCTAATAAAGTAGATATTTT
>JAYEKK010000263.1:0-1936 GCA_034660955.1 Candidatus Cloacimonadota bacterium
CCCGTTTGACGCCAATTCCCAATCCGCCAGCAATTCTTCCTTATGCAGTTCTGCCCAGGCCAATACTAATTTCTTTTGTTTTGAAGGTAATTCTCCATCCTTCAATTCACAAGTATTGATATCAATAATAGCCTTATGGCTTTGATAATTATGCATGGAAATGCGGGGGATTGTGTTCTTTGGGAGAACAATACATCCTAATGATAACTCCATAAAACATGGCAATAGTCGGCATTTGTCAACCCCGCATTGATTTTTTATCAAAATTTATGATACAGAATAAACTGGTGATTGTTATGAAAAATTCGGACTGTGCGATCAAGAAACTATTCAAAAATCAATCACGAAAACACGAAGGTACGAAAACACGAAACAAGACATAAAAAAGATGAACGTCCAACATCGAACGTCCAACGTCCAACATCGAATGAAAGACGAATATCCAATACCGAACATTCAACGGCTATTTTTGTTTATTTTCAGCCGTTTTGATACTCGTTATGTTAGCCATTTAGGTTAAAGGCTGAAGGCTGAAGTATACTGACATCCCGTCTCCTGCAATAATTAGCAGCCTTTCTTCCAGGTCATAAGTCTGTTTCTTCATTTTTTCCCATTCAAAATTCGATGTTGGACGTTCGATGTTCGATGTTCATCTTTTAAAGATACTCTGCAATTTCTTCAATTTGCGCTCGGTATTGATCTCTTGGATCGAACATCGCTATCCAAATGCCTGTGTCCACAAGGGTGTACTCCATGGCTCAACTCTCATCGTCTTCAAGTTCTTCTTCACCACTAGCATGTCCTGTCCATGGTAGTGACTTCCTCGTTCCCAAAATAAAACGTCCTTTCATTTTTTTCGTTGTTGGATCACGCCAGATCACATATATTCTTGTTTTTTTTGTCACATCAACTGAATCTTTGATGTCCTTTTTGAGAGCTTGGATTAAGTCACCTGAAAATTCATATTTCAGGAATGCGATACTGTCACCACATTCTATAGCACCATGATCGTCCAACCACGTGTAAATTCCTTCATAATCCCCACGAACGCCAAAGTCATACGATATCCAAACAGCACTTTTCATCGAGAGATATTGGCAGCTTGATACAGCATATTCCCGGAGGGCTTGAGCAGTACATACCAGATTTCCAATATCTCTTGATTGATGAGAGCCACTACCAACCGGAAAATCTTCCAACAAGCAACCTGGTAAGTTCGATTTTTCAGCTAGAACAGAGTCAAAATCCTGAAGATGTGCATCGGGTCGTCAAAAGGTTAATCGAGTGGCTTAAATCGCCGGAGCAGACATCGCTTCGTCGTGCATTTACGGTCTGGATCAATCGGGTTTTACTGCCGGTACGCCTGTCTGGCCAGAAAGTCCCAAAGGTAAATGAGTTAATGGAGATAGAGACCATGTTAGCAGAACGCGTAAAAGAATGGACAAGGGAGTGGAAAGAAGAGGGAATTCAGCTTGGCCTCCAGAAAGGTAGGCAGGAGGGTAGGCAGGAGGGTAGGCAGGAGGGTAGGCAGGAGGGTCTATGCCAGGCGCTGAAACTCCTTCTTGTGCGCCGATTCGGAGACCTACCCCAATGGTATATAAGGAAACTCGAACAGGCATCTACCGAGCAGTTAGAATATTGGACAGCCAAAATCTTCGATACCAATTCCCTGGAAGAGCTATTGGGAAAAAATTAAGGCTTAGGAGGTCAATGTGGTGGAGAAACCCCTGTAACACCGAGCCTGAATTGTCTCGGTATGAGTGAGGGAAATGAAGATTTCTTGTATAAATTGGCAGCTTAGATCCACGCAGTCTCGCGGGCCATCAAGCGAGGGGGGAAATTTGCAGAAAAGAATGATGTTAAGCTATTAAACTAACTCCGTCCCACAAATCCCCTTACTCTTTTTCCCCATCAAAATGACATCCTCACAAGCCTC
>JAYEKK010000264.1:0-1923 GCA_034660955.1 Candidatus Cloacimonadota bacterium
GGAAATATATTTTGTTCCCAACTAATCCCTGCAAGTTCAATAATCGATGACCCTCGATTATGTCCATCAGAGAACTTAGCCACATTTAGATAAACAGCCATTAAATCCAGATAATTTTTTGCCCCTGATTCCGATTGGAAAGACTTCATCATATATGTTCTTGGTTTAACGCGTGAAAATTGCGACTCAATACTATTTGAAGTCGGAGGACAATTAGCGATATCAATAAAGGCACAAATATTCTTTTTCCGCGACAAAACATGACCATACCACCAATCTACTCCGATGTTTGTATTTGTTTTCTTCCCCTTCTTTTTACGAATCTCTTTTATTCTGGATTCGTTTTCAGTTCGCCACTCCCGAAAATGTTTACATATCATTTCATAATCCTGTTCTGATTTTATGTTTGGCAGTGAATACAATTCCTTGAGCAACTCCTGATCTTCTTCAGTCATATTCTTCTTACCCAGTTCATCCACAAAAATTCGCTTCGCAGACTCAACAGCATGCTGAAGACAGAACTGGTGTCTGGCATTTGGAAATGCTTCCTTGATTGCATTAGGATATGTATTTTCAAGGTCAGTAACGATTGCTTTAATCTTTCCAGGGTCATCCATTTCATCTGCAAGTTCCTGAAAAAAAACGGGATTCTCTTCCGCTAGAAGATCACGCACATCTTTTTTTAATTTGCGTTTGTCTTTACGTGACTCTTCAGTTGCTTCAATGTATAGTCAAGGAATTAAATAATTGAGTGAATTGTGTCTAAATGGTTGGTTTCTCCAAAATGTTTTAACTTCTTTACGTAGTGCATCTCTCGATGGAAATGGCGTATTTGCTGTTTTCTTATCTCTTGTCTGCTTCCAACATTCTTCTACTGGATTGATATCTGGTGCCCCTGTAGGGAAATAGAGATATTCTATTGTATCTTTATTATCTTCAAAATATTTTTCCACAAGCTTGTTTTTATGCCATGTTGCTTTATCCAACACAAAAAGTACGTTCTTGTATTTTCGATGCAATCTTTGTAACGCGGGCAGAATCTCTTCCTTTCGCTGAATACTCAACTCTTGATAGTGAAATTTTCTGTCATTTGTGTATGCACCAAGAATATTTATGCCATTATGCGACCCATTTCGATATGATATTGGTTGAGTTCCTTTAGGAGCCCATACGCGTCTTAGTGCTCCATCAATTGTGAGATGAAGTTCATCGATGAAAATTATTACAATTCCAGACTTTAACGTATGAAGTCTTAGCTGGAACTTTTTTTAAAATCGTCGACAGATTCTTGATTTCTTCTCATATTTCTTGGACGCGGCACAAGTCTTACAAGACCAAACTTCGAAACAATTTTTCGAATATTGCGTGACGTATAAGAGAGACCATATTTTTGCCTGATAAACAATGATACATCCTTGGTTTGCCAGCCGCGAGTGTATCCATTTACCATCGTAATCGGTTTGCTTAGTGCTAATTTTAGTTTTCTTAATTGTTCATCAGCTATAACTGATTTTCTTCCTCTTCCGGTTTTATCAAGAAGACCTTTGAAACCTTCTTTTTCAAAACGAGCTTTCCAGAATGGAACTTTACCGGTAGAGATATGCAGAATATCTGATATTTCTAGTTGCGTATATTTTTCTTTAAGCAATAGCAGTATGTGGATTCTCTCTTTTACTTTTCTATCCTTCTCTAGTTTGAATCGTCTATCAAGTTCTTTTAAAGAAACATTTTTGAACTTAATTTTAATCACCTCCCTTAGAACTATTATGGCGAGGTGGTTTATATAATACTCAATTATTTAGTTCCCATACTATAGTTCTCTGACTTCATGTTCTTTTGGTTCTTCTTTTGGGTGTGTGCATTTATTTCTTATGGAAGCCAAGTGTTGTATGGATTTGAATAATGTTATATCGAAATCGCAGA
>JAYEKK010000265.1:0-1913 GCA_034660955.1 Candidatus Cloacimonadota bacterium
TAATTTAGTGTTAAACGAGTCACATTTTGGACACATAAAAATAGGTTCATCAATAGTGAATTTATGTTTGCAATCTTCACATCTAACGCTGACTTCTTTTTCAGTCATTATAAGCACAGCATTCTCAAATCCGTCATATTCGGTTTTCATAAAACTAAAGTTAGTGATCATTACTTCTTCAACGATCTGGTGGAATTTTCCTACAACTATTTTAACTTCTAATATTTCTTTGAGTTCTTCTTTGATTCTTATCTCTTTTGCAATTTCTAATAATGAGTGAACAATTGCGCCTTCATGCATAAAAAACTCCTAATATTCAAGATTGAGGTCAAGATCAAGATCGAGATCAAGATCGAGACCAAGATCGAGACCAAGATCGAGACCAAGATCGAGACCAAGATCGAGACCAAGATCGAGAGAGTTATTGATTGTGCAATGTTTTAATGATTTTATTCAACGATTTACTTATTTCTTCTAATTCACTGATGTGTTGGTTTGCTATCTCAGAATTAAGATAATTAACTTTCTTACAATAAATTAGATGACTTTGAGTTTCTGTTACTGAACCTCTAGCAAAGTAATAAAAATTTATTTTATCTTTGATATGGTAACGCCCAAAAGCTTCCGCAATATTGGCAGGGATACTTAGAGCAGATCTACGAATTTGAGAAGTTAAACCATAGTCTTCTTTTTTTGGAAAAGGTTCGCTTATTTCAAAAATTTTTACAGCTATGCCCATACTTTTTTGCCAAATAGGCATATCTTGAAAACTTTTTATCATCTTTCTTCCTCAATCTTGACCTCGGTCTCGATCTTGTTCATTGCTTTAGCATATCCTCGGAAGCGGATCAGATTCCAACATCAATAGTGGACGCAAACCACCAATGGAAGTTCTTAAATAAACACCTTTAATTTCTGTGGTAACTTCTCCAATGATTTTACTTTCTTTTCCGTGTTTGTGCTTTTTCATTTCACTTATTAGGTTGGAAGTTTCACCCGAAACAAATGATACAAGTTTTCCTTCATTTGCCATATAGAGCGCATCTAATCCCAGAAGCCCACAAACAGCTCCCACATTATCTTTTATGGGAATATCTTCTTCGTTGATGATGATACCCAAACCAGTATCTTCTGCAACTTCATTTAAAATTGTGGCAACACCACCGCGAGTAGCATCACGCATGAAGTTTATATTTCCATTTTTCAACATTAATTGAACAATATCATTCAAAGATGCACAATCACTTTGCGGAGCAGGAGTAAGACCCATTTTTTCACGAGCATTGATTATTGCAACTGTGTGGTCGCCAATGCTGCCGTTTACAAGAATTTTATCACCGTTCTTAATATTATTGGAAGTGAGATCAACCCCTTTGGGAAGAAAGCCAATTCCGGTTGTTGTAATATACATTCCGTCAGCTTTACCTCTTTCCACAACTTTCGTGTCACCGGCAATTATTTTTACATTTGCATCTTCTGCAGCTTTTTGAACAGATTCAGTTATGGTTTTCAAATCATCGATCTTGAAACCTTCTTCAATGATGTATGTTATAAGCAAATATTTTGGAACAGCTCCTTTCATTGAAACATCATTCACAGTTCCTGTAACGGAAAGTTTGCCGATGTCTCCACCCGGAAAGAAAATTGGTTTTATTACATGCGCATCGGTTGTAACCACAATTCTATTCTCGATCTCAACTGCATCATCCAATGTTGGAAGTTTAAAGTTCTTATCGAAGATATCATTAATTAATCTTCTGGTTAATCCACCGCCACTACCATGACCGAGAGTTATTATATCATCTTTCATATTTATCATCCTATTATTCTACCGCAGATAAACACGGATAAACGCAGATAATTGGAATATATTATTAGCGCTTTCTTCGTGCTCTTAGTGGCAAAGTTTCTAT
>JAYEKK010000266.1:0-8550 GCA_034660955.1 Candidatus Cloacimonadota bacterium
CTGGTGATAATGTAACGATATCAGCAGAACTTATCACACCTATTGCAATGGAGAAAGGTCTTCGTTATGCAATTCGTGAAGGTGGAAGAACTATTGGTGCCGGCGTCGTTGGCGATGTTATTGAGTAATCTCGGAGGAAATAGTGGGAAAAACAAATAACGAGAATAAGATCAGGATAAGACTTAAAGCGTATGATTATCGCTTATTAGATAAATCTGTAGCAGAGATTGTTAAAAATACAAAAAATACCGGTGCTAAAATTGTCGGTCCGATTCCTCTGCCAACAGAAAGATCTCTTTATACGGTCTTAAAATCTCCACACGTTAATAAAAAAGCACAGGAACAATTTGAAATGTTAGTGCACAAACGATTGATCGATATAATAAATCCTACACCACAAACAACAGGAGCATTAAAGAAATTAAATCTTCCTGCAGGTGTACATGTTGAGATCAGGACGTAAAGGAGTTTGAGATGATAGGATTAATAGGAAAAAAAATCGGGATGACCCAGATTTTTGACAAAAAAGGGAATATGATTCCTGTGACTGTTATTCAGGCTGGGCCATGTCGTGTTATCCATCGTAAAAACAAAGACAAGCATGGATACGATGCAGTACAGTTAGGGTTTGAAGAAGTAGATGAAAAGAAAGTAAGCAAGCCGATGATGGGACACTTCAAAAAACATAATAGTCCTCCATACAAATATCTTAAAGAATTCCGCCTTAAAATGTACAAGGATATCAATGAAGGTGAAATTTTTGATGTAAGTATGTTTGAAGAGCATGAACTCTTAAAAATAACAGGAACTTCAAAAGGTAAAGGATTCCAAGGTGTTATGAAGCGTCATAACTTCCACGGATTTAAAGCAACACATGGTGTTCATGAATCTTATAGAGGTCCTGGCTCGATCGGGCAATGTGCTACTCCTGCAAGAGTATTCAAAGGGAAAAAACTTCCCGGACATCAAGGCGTTGATAAAGTTTCAGTTCTTAACCTGCAAGTTGTAAAGGTTGACGTTGAAAAAAATCTGGTGATGGTTAAAGGTGCTGTTCCCGGACATAGAAATTCAATTGTTCGACTTAGAAAAGAACTGTAATTGGGAGAAATAAATGTTAAAGATAAATAAATATTCTATTAAAGGTGAAGAAATAGGAACAAAGACACTTCCTAAATCCCTTTTTGCTGTGGAATCGAAAAATCCTAAAGCTTTAATTTATGAAGTTATTAAGATATATCTTGGCAATCAAAGAAAAGGAAATTCTTCTACCCAAACCCGTGCGGAAGCAAAGGGTAGCGGTAAAAAATTGTATAAACAAAAAGGGACTGGTAATGCCAGACCTGGTAACTTAAGAACTCCGCTACGCGTGGGTGGTGGTGTTGCTTTTGGTCCTAAACCTAAAGATTGGTATAAGAAAATTCCAAAGAAAAAGAAAAAATTGGCTCTTAAACTTGCTCTTACAGAGAGAGCTAATGAAAAACAAGTTATATTAGTTGATTCACTTGATTTTAAAGAGCCAAACACAAAAGTTGCTAAAGAGTTACTTGCAAAGATCACTCCAAAAAGAAGTAAAAAACTCATTCTTATTGATGGAAGTGATATTAATATAATCAAATCTTTTTCTAATATTCCTTATGTAAAAATGGATAGAGCAGATAGTGTTTATCCTTATGAAGTACTTAATTGCAACTGTCTTATTCTTACTGAAGCTGCATTGAATAAAATGAAGGAGGTATTTGCAAAATGAAACAAGCAAGAGAAATAGTTATTGCCCCAATGATAACAGAAAAAACTTCTTCAATTCAGAATGCTACTAACAGTTATACTTTTAGAGTAAGCATTAATGCAAATAAGATCGAGATCGCTAAAGCAATTGAAAACATTTTTAATGTGGATGTGATCAGAGTGAATACAATTTGTCAACGCGGTAAAGTTAAACGTATGGGAAGATATTCCGGAAAACGTGCCGATTGGAAAAAAGCTATAGTCAAACTTAAAGAAGGTGATTCAATTGCCGAGTTTGAGGCATAGGGAGATTTAGAATGGGAATTAAAAAATATAGACCAATTACTCCAACGCTGAGATTCAAAACCGGTTTTACTTTTGAAGAGATCACAAAGACAAAACCAGAAAAATCTTTAATCAAACACAAGACACAGAAATCAGGTAGAAATCATCATGGACGGATTACATGTCGTCATCGTGGTGGTGGTCATAAAAAACATTATAGAATAATCGATTTCAAAAGAAACAAACATGAAATTCCTGCAAAAGTTGCAGCTATCGAATACGATCCTAATAGAAGTGCTAGAATTGCTTTACTCTTCTACGTCGATGGAGAAAAAAGATATATTCTTGCTCCATTAGGTATTAAAGTTGGAGATCAAATAATTTCAGGACCAAAAGCTCCGATCAAAGTGGGGAATGCTCTCCCGCTTGATAGGATTCCACTTGGAACAGTTGTTCATAATGTTGAATTCAAAGAAGGAAAAGGTGGCCAAATAGCACGAAGTGCAGGTTCATATGCACAAGTAGTGGCTAAAGAAGGCGGATATGTTCACGTGAAAATGCCATCAAATGATATTCATCTTATTAGAAGAGAATGTTATGCTACTATTGGTCAAGTTGGAAACACAGAACATGATTCAATAGTTATCGGTAAAGCAGGACGTAACCGCTGGAAAGGAATCCGACCAACAGTTCGTGGTGTTGTTATGAATCCAGTTGACCATCCAATGGGTGGTGGTGAAGCGAAAACATCTGGTGGTGGACATCCAGTGTCACCATGGGGCGTATTGGCCAAAGGTGGTCATACTCGTAAGAAACGTAAGTACTCTAATAAATATATTATTAAGTCTAAAAAGAAACGATAGAAGGAAGAAATATGTCTCGATCTATTAAAAAAGGACCCTTTGTAGATACACATCTCGAAAAGAAAGTGGATGTATTAAATGAAGCAGGTAAAAAGGAAGTAATTAAAACATGGTCTAGAAGATCAACCGTTTTACCAAAATTTGTTGAACATACATTTGCCGTCCATAATGGTCGTAAATTTATAACCGTGTATATTACAGAAAATATGGTTGGACACAAATTAGGTGAATTTGCTCCTACTCGTATATATCGTGGTCATAAAACAAGAAGTTAAGATTAAAGAAAAAGGGAGAAAATAGTAATGGAAGCAACAGCCAGAGTAAGGAACTTAAGAGGTTCGGCCAGAAAGGCGAGATTGATCCTTGATCTTATCCGCGGCAAATCTGTACCCGAAGCTCAAAGAATACTGCTATTCTCGAAGAAAAGTGTTGCGTCTGATGTTGGCAAACTTCTTAATTCTGCAATTGCAAATGCAACAATGAAAGAAGGAAAAGTTGATATTGATAACATGTTCATCGACAAAGTTTTTGCTGATGACGGTCCGATAATGAAAAGATTTAGACCTCGTGCTCAAGGTAGAGCAACTGTTATCAGAAGAAGAACTTGTCACATCACACTGCACATTTTGGATAAAGAAGAGGAGGCTACCCTTGGGACAAAAAGTTAATCCAATTAGTTACCGAATTGGCGTAAACAAGAATTATGATTCTATATGGTTTGCATCGGGTGAGGATTATATTAATAAATTTCATGAAGATCTTAAGATCAAGAAATATATTAATAACAGACTCAAGGATGCAATGATCTCAAAGATCATTATCCAAAGAAAAACAAAATCAGTTACAATTGATATTCATACAGCCAGACCCGGACAGGTTATTGGTCGTAAGGGTTCGGAAATTGAAAAATTACGTAACGAATTAACAGTTCTTGTTAATAAAAACAAGAAAAGTGAATTAAACGTGTTTGTAAATGTTCAAGAAATAAAAGATGCCTGGACAGATGCAAAACTTGTTGGAAAAGAGATTGGATCTCAACTTCAAAGAAGAATATCTTTCCGTAGAGCTATGAAATTTGCAATTCGAAATGCAATGAGAAGTGGTGTGCAAGGTATTAAGGTTCAATGTGCAGGTCGCTTAGGCGGTGCAGAAATGGCACGTACTGAAAGATATCATGAGGGTAGAACACCTCTTCATACTTTAAGAGCCGATATCGATTATGCCCTTACCGAAGTTAACACACAGTACGGTATTATCGGCATAAAGATTTGGATCTATAAAGGTGATATTCTTAATTAATTCAGGAGATTGATAAATGTTAGCACCAAAAAAAGTTAAATATAGAAAAATGCAGAAAGGACGAACCAGGGGTTTGGCTTATCGCGGGAGTACTCTTAATTTTGGAGATTTCGGATTATATTCTCTTGCACCGGGCTGGCTTACTAGTCGTCAAATTGAAGCTGCACGTATAACGATTACACGTAAAATGAAAAGAACCGGTAAACTTTGGATTCGCGTATTTCCGGATAAACCAATTACCGCAAAACCTGCTGAAACTCGTATGGGTAAAGGTAAGGGTGCTCCTGAACATTGGGTTGCAGTTGTTAAACCCGGCAGGATCATCTTTGAATTTGAAGGTGTCGATATGGAGACAGCAAAAGAGATCAACCGTCTCGTAGGATACAAACTTCCTGTGAAAATTAAATTAGCGATTAGAGAGGGAGTTGAAAAATGAAAATTACAGATCTACGTGAAATGACTAGTGATGAAATATCACAAAAACTTCATGACAGCCAGGAAGAGTTATTCAATTTGAGATTTCAAAAAACAATGAATCGCCTGGAAAATGGAAATAAATTAAAAGATGTTAAGAAAGACATTGCTCGCATGAAAACTCTTTTAACAGAAAGGGAATTAAGAGGTTAACATGGCTAGAAAATTAACCAAAACCGGCATTGTCGTAAGCGACAAAATGGATAAAACAATTGTAGTGAAAGTAGAACGTCAGTTCAAACACCCACTATATAAGAAAATTGTTAGAAGACATAAAAAATTCAAAGCTCATGACGAAAAAAATGAATGTGGAATCGGTGATGTTGTTCTTATAGAAGAAAGCAATCCGATAAGCCGTCATAAAAGATGGTCATTGAGCAAAATAATTACGAAAAGTAAATAAGGAGTCTGAAATGATTCAAGCTCAGACAAAATTAATTATAGCAGATAACTCCGGGGCAAAAAAAGCTCAATGCATTAAAGTTCTTGGCGGATCAAAAAGAAGATATGCAAGTCTCGGTGATATTATTGTTGTTGCGATTAAATCAGCAACACCAAATAGTAAGATCAAAAAAGGTGCTGTAGAAAAAGCTGTGATTGTGCGTGCTCACAAAGAAGTTAGCAGACCTGATGGAACTTATATTCGTTTCCAGGATAATGCTGCTGTTATCATTGATGAAAGATTAGAGCCGGTTGCAACTCGTATATTTGGTCCGGTAGCGCGTGAGTTGAGAGATCATGGATTTATGAAGATCGTCTCTCTGGCACCGGAAGTTCTTTAGAGGTAACTATGTTTAAAAGTAATAGTAAAAAACAAGGTACAAAGAAAATGAGAATCAAAAAAGGTGATAATGTTGTAGTTATTGCCGGGAAATATAAAGGAGTTAAAGGTAGAGTTCTTAAAGCAATGCCAAAAGAAGATAGAGTCATTGTTGAAAAAGTAAACTTTATCAAGAAACACACTCGACCTAATCAGCAGAATCAGCAGGGCGGGATTGTTGAAAAAGAAGCTCCTATTCATGTTTCAAATGTAAAATTGTATAATGAAAAGATCAATGATGTAACTCGTGCTATTTTTGCAGAGCATGGAGACTCCAGAACTCGTGTTTGTAAAAAAACCGGTGATGAGATCTAAAGGAGATAGGAATGAATAGATTACAAGAAAAATACAATAAAGAAGTTATTCCTTCTCTAATGAAGCATTTTGGATTTGATAACGTGCATTGTGTTCCAAAATTAGAGAAAGTATCTGTTAATATTGGAGTGGGTGAAGCTACACAAAATAAAGCGATACTCGATAACGCTGTAAAAGAACTCACAATTATTACAGGTAGAAAACCGATTGTTACAAGGGCAAAAAAATCTATCTCTAACTTCAAATTAAGAGAAGGAATGCCGATCGGATGTAAGGTAACTCTTCGTGGTGAAGTCATGTATGAATTTATTGATAGACTTATCTCGATAGTTATTCCTAGAGTTAGAGACTTCAGGGGTACTTCAAACAAATCTTTCGATGGACGTGGAAACTTTTCTTTAGGAATTAAAGAGCAAACTGTTTTCCCGGAAATTGAATACGATAAGGTTGATGCCGTTAGAGGTTTAAATATTACAATAGTAACGACAGCTAATAATGATGAAGAAGGAAGAGAACTTCTTCGTTTCCTTGGTATGCCGTTTAAGAAAAATTAAAGAAGGAGTAATTTTGGCTAAGAAATCATGGGTAGTAAAACAGAAAAGAACTCCAAAGTATGCAGTAAGAAAATATTCTCGCTGTAAAATATGCGGACGTTCCAGAGCTTATATGAGAGATTTTGGAATATGCCGTCTTTGCTTTAGAAAATTAGCTTCTGAAGGTCAGATACCTGGAGTTAAAAAAGCTAGTTGGTAAAATATATCATAAGGGATAAAGGAGAAAAAAATGAGTTGTACAGATCCGATCGCTGATGCTATTACTATGATAAGGAACGCATATCGGGCGGACCATAAAACGGTTGTTATTAACCATAGTAATGTAAGTGAAGCAATAGTAAAAATTCTCTCAGATGAGAATTTTGTGAATAGCTATGAGCTTATCGAAAGAGAGCCGGAAAAGAAAATTTATAGAAAGAAGATCTTTATTAACCTCCGCTATACGAACCTTGGCGAAGCAGTTTTGAAGGGAATTGTTAGAATTAGTAAGCCAGGATTACGAGTTTATGTTAATTCTAAGAATATTCCTTCAGTTTATAATAATACAGGTTGCGCTATTATTTCTACTAATAAAGGCGTAATTACTGATAGAGATGCTCGCGAGATGAAAGTCGGCGGTGAGTATATCTGTAAAGTATGGTAATGGGAGGATATTATGTCTAGAATTGGAAAAACTCCTGTAACAATACCGGAAGGTATAAAAGTAGAAATTAAGAATAATATAATTACTGTTTCTTCTAATAATGGTGAACTCATTTATAAATTTCAAGATGGGATCACAATTAAACAAGAAGGAAATGAATTGATTTTAAAAAGAAGAGATGATTCTAAAAAACAGAAATCTTTCCACGGACTTACAAGATCATTAGTTAATAATATGATCATCGGTCTTTCAGAAGGTTATGTAAAAGAATTACAGGTCATTGGTACTGGATATTCTGCAGAAGTATTAGGACCATGGTTAAAGCTCAGTGTTGGCTTCTCTCATGATATTCTCATACAGATCCCAGAGAACCTTAAAGTTGATGCTGAATCGGTTCCAAGAAGAGAGCAAGGTGCTCTTGGGGTTCAAGCTAAAATTAAAATTAGCGGAATCCATAAAGAAGATGTAGGCAAATTTGCTGCAGAGGTCAGAAAATGCAGACCTCCTTTGAACTATGCTACAGGTAAAGGTATACGTTACAAAGGCGAATATGTTCGCATTAAGCCTGGCAAAACTGCCGCAACAGCATAGGGAGATTATAATGGATAAGAAATCAATTTCCTATAAAAGATATAAAGCTCGTGCAAAAAGAAGACTTGCTATTAGAGGTAAAATTTTTGGAACTCCTGAAATGCCGCGTCTCGCAGTTTTCAGAAGCCTGAAGAATATAAGTGCTCAGATCATTGATGATACAACTGGTACAACATTAGTATCATTTTCTACTATTTCAAAAGATCTGAAAATTGATAAATCTAAAAAGAAAACAGAACAAAGCTTTGAAGTCGGACAAAAACTTGCTGAGATCGCTATTAAAAAAGGGATCAAGAAAGTTTGTTTTGATAGAGCGGGATATTTATTCCATGGTAGAGTGAAAGCTCTTGCTGCTGGTGCTCGTAAAGCTGGTTTGGAATTTTAGGAGGAATTTTGGATAAAAGAAAAAGAAATCCTCGTTCAAATGAACCCGAATTTGCAGTTGAAAAAATTGTAGATACTAATCGTGTTGCAAAGGTTGTGAAGGGTGGTAGAAACTTTAGTTTTAACGCAACAGTTGTTGTGGGAGATAAAGAAGGTAAAGTAGGTGTAGGAACAGGAAAAGCAAACGAGATCGTGTATGCTATTCAAAAAGCAAAAGGAAGAGCTGCAAAATCAATGTTTAAAGTTCCTATCGTTAAGGGAACTATTCCCCACGAAATAATTGGTCGTTTTGGAGCCAGTCGGATCATGCTTAAACCGGCATCACCCGGTACAGGAATTATTGCAGGCGGACCTGCTCGTGCTATTCTTGAAGCTACAGGAATTCAAGATATACTAACTAAATCTTTAGGTTCAAATACTTCTGCAAATGTTGTTAAGGCAACTGTTAATGGCTTAAAAGAGTTGAGAACTATTGCTCAAGTTGCAAGACTTCGTGGCAAAACAATCGAAGAGATCAGTGGACATAAAAAACCTGAGGAGGCTGCAAAATGAAACTCAAAGTAACTCAGATTCGCAGTGTCATCGGTAGAAAGGAAG
>JAYEKK010000267.1:0-1911 GCA_034660955.1 Candidatus Cloacimonadota bacterium
GAAATTCTTCGATGAAATTGGGCTTTGGTGCGCTTATGATGGAGATGGAATTTATCCATCAATCAGTTTTAACTCTAAGATCAGTTTGAGCAAGAATCTTGGGATCAAGTTTGAAAACAACCCAACCATTTCTACCTTCTCACGTGTGGATGGCTTTAATGAGAACTTGCTCCAAAATATTATTGCAAGTAACTCCCAAACTAAGAAAATTCTGAATTCATTTGTTACTTTAGAAAGTGATTATGTTCTGCCAATTTCAATATATTACAATGCAAGCTTAGAAAAAGCTCATTTTATGTATATTGATGAAGATTCAAATGGATTTTACGAACAGGAAAGTATTGATTGCCTGATACACAACGTGGGATTGAAAGCAGCTTATGAATATGGAAATATTGCTGCTACTCAAAATATTGAATACAAAATATCGGAAGAACAACTAATGTTTGAACCGTTGCTGGTAAGTTCCACAAAGCTTGAGTTTAATAAGAATTTATATCGCATTGGAATTGATCTGCAGCTTCTTTCCGGTGGGGTAGATGATAGTGATAATAACCTGGATAACGCTTTTATGGTCAATGTCTCTGCATTTTATAAATTGAGAGATAACATATCCATTCTAGCAGAAGTAAGGAATCTATTTAACCAGGAATATAAAAAATATAACAACTATATTGAAGAAGAATTACAATTTATAATTGGGGCAAAAATCGTATTCTAATACAGGAGGATAGATGAGAATTCTAAAAATATTAATTGTTTCGTTGATCATATTCATGCTGGCTTGTGAAACTACCGATCTTGATAAAGGTAAGATCATCGGAAGAGTGAGAAATGAGGCGACCGGTGATCTGATGGAGGGTGCTAAAGTATATCTCAGGCAACAGCATAATGGTAATTTCACTTTGTATGATACTCTCTATTCGAGCAGCATCGGCTATTTCAAATTTTATGACGTAGAATCCGGGATATATGATATTCATGCTGTAAAATATATTGATGTTGCCGAAAGTAATGCAACTCATGTTACAGCAATAACAGAACAATTTGAGTTTGATGATCAGGTTGTAAGCCCCTCTGTAGGAGATATTGAGGCTTATACGATCCAGGGTAATGCCTCTATCTCGGGAACTGTTTATTATGATGATGGTACACCGGCGGAAGAAGCCTCTGTAGAAGTTAATTGGGTGCAGGCAGAAGGAGGACAGATCTTTAATATTGTTCAAACTAATGCTGACGGCAATTTTAGTTGTGTGGATATGATCACAGGGAATTATTATCTGGTAATTGATAGTTACGGTACTGTAAATCCTCAAAGTTATACAACAGATATTTTCTTTCATGACGGCAGCGGTAATAAAGATCTCGAAGATATATTTTTGAATTGATAAGTGAACTTGTTCGGGGATACATACATTAGTGGAAATAAAAAAAATAAAAATGGAGAATTCATGAAAATTTTGAAACAAATTATTATCCTTGGATTATTTATCACTATTATTGGTTGCAAAGGTAATTTCATTTCAATCGAAGAAATTTGCAAAAAGCATGATATATTAATTCCTACAGCTTCAGAATTTCCAAATGATGACGCTGTTATAATTTTAGATAAAACAGAATGGGAAATGAAGATAACTGAAAATTTTGACCTTAATACTTCAAAAGAAAGACATATTGTTAAAAAAATATTTAAAAATCTAAATGAACACTCTATTATTAAGATTCCAGTATTTAAAGGTGATGAAATATTTAATATCTCTGCAAGGACAATAAAACCAAATGGTACAATTATACCAGTCGAGAAGTCCGATATATATACGATAGATGGTGTTGAAGACGGATCACAATTCTATTCCGATATGAAATATAAAAAGTTTACTTTTCCTGGCTTAGAAGAAGGTTGTATTATTG
>JAYEKK010000268.1:0-8540 GCA_034660955.1 Candidatus Cloacimonadota bacterium
CAATCCTCTAATTCTAATTCAACTTTCAATCTCAATTTCGTTTCCTTTAAAGCAATTTAATTAATACAAATACTAAATTGTCTAAATGAGATTTAAGAGTCAATAACAAAATCTCTTTGACAAAAAATATCGTTTCGCAAGCTGTAATGATACAACTTCTGCAAATGATCTTACTAAATATACAGTAATAATTGTTAATAATGGTTCATTTGAAATTACTAATATCGAGTTAGAAATGATTGGTGTGAATGATAATATAACAATTGACTCTTTTGCAATTAGTGGAAGCACACCTGCGTTTGAATTTTTGTTACCTGATCCAGGAGATGATGTTCCCTTTTCACACGGTGATTTTCAGGGAAGCTATCTACAAGAATCTATAGAAAAATATTTTGCTGTTATTCAGCCTGAATTATCAACTACAATACTTATTGATGATGATTCTTTTTCTTATGAATAGATAATAAACAAACAATTAAATATTGCCCTTTTGAAATTTAAAATTTCTTTTCCCCATTGCCGGAATAGGAGAAAGACCGAACTTCTGGTAAAAAGTTTTTAGCTGTTCCTCACAACAAAGATCGATCATATAAAGTTTACTTAGTTTATCTAACATTCTTGTCATGAGTTCTTTTCCAATTCCCTGTTTCTGGTATTCTGGTAAAACTTCCAAAAGCGGAATATAGGCACTCAATATTTTATCTGATATGGCATTAACAAAACCAATCACCTTATTATTTTGATCATCAATTGCCAGAATTACAAATGCACTGCCTTGCAGGATTTTCAGGTGTGTTTCTTGTGAAGGGGGATCAGGCCATCCCACAAAGAAACCTTTTAGTTGTTCGTATTTCATTCCTTTGATACTGCTTTTATAAATGATCATTTTGTGTTCCTCTCACTGCTTATAACAAAAATAATCTTACTTTTTGATTCACTCCACAGAAACCCTATAAGGTAACAACCATGCATTAGAATCATATTGAAATTCATCATCCATAAGCGTCTCATATTTTATCATATCAAAAGCAGCATGATGAACAGTAGTCAAAACATTTCCCATATTTGCCGGAGCATACCACACACCAGTATAAATTCCATTGTCTATGAATTGAAAACGAGATCTGAAATGCTGAATGAATCGTCTCCAGGAATGAAGGAAAACAAAATCATTTTCTACATTCACATCAATATTGGTATAAACTGTTAGACTGCATCTTTCCTGAGGATATAAAGTTATCAGATCATCAATAGAAAAAAGAGCCATTGGATCGGTGAAGACAGTATCGGGATAACTATCGCAATTCAAACGTACACTGTCAATTCTCACACTTTGGTCTCCCGGACCCGTTTCTGCTCCGGAAACATCGGTCAATCGCCATCCTCTTCTATTCAGCGGGTCATCTTCAATATCTTCAAGACGTTTGAAAACAGCGTTTCTTGCACTATGTTCTACAAAATCTTTCGTATGAAGTTCAATCGAATCCTGCACAGCAAATAAATTCAAAACACCGGAAAAATCTCCATTAAATTCTACAAAAGCAGAATCACCGGTAATAAGAATATTGTAATTCAATGATGCGCTTTGCAGTTCCCTGTACCAGAAGAAAGTATTAATCGGGTCTCTATGCTTGACTCTAACATCGGTAGTATCTTCTTCTCCGTAATGATTTTGTGTGTCGAAGTATGATTGATTGTCTGTGATCAATAGATTCAATGCTTCTTCATCTGTAAGGTCAGCATTTGTGAGTCCTTCTTCACCACAACCCCAGATAAAAATTCCTGCTAAACAGCTTAAAAGTAAAAGTTTGATAATAGTTTTCATTTTTCACCTCCTAATAATTTAAGACATTTATTTATTCAAAATCCTGTAAAGTTTTTTCAGGGCTTTAATAGAAACAATTTTCACGCCTATTTCAACGTCTGATCAACATTTCAAAATCGAAATTGCTTAAATGAAACTAAAGAGTCAATTAGAAAATGTTTATGGACTAAGTGGTTTAATAGTTGAATTTATCATTCTCTGTAATATATTTTGCAATTGGAATATTCTGGTTAATCAAGTAAATTCTTGACATTTCATTGTTTCTATATTCGCCTTGTTTCAAAGATTTCCGAAATCTATTTTTTCTACTGTTCAACTAAGAAGATAGGTCGATAGGGTTTGGTTGGAAACGACCCTGCCTCCCGCGTTTGGAAAGGAGATTAACCAAAAAAATAAAGGGAGGAGAAATGAAAGCTTATGCAGGAAAAATCTTAAGAGTTAATCTTACAACTGGAGAGATCAAGAAAGAAAATCTTGATCCGGAAATAGCAGCCAAATTTATCGGCGGAAGGGGATTAGGAACATACATCCTCTCAAAAGAGATCGATCCAAAAATTGATGCACTTTCTAAAGAAAACAAAATCATCTTCGTAACAGGTCCTTTAACGGCTGCGCCTGTGCCTACAGGTGGTAGATTTATGGTCGTTACCAAATCTCCACTGAGCGGAACTGTAGCCTGCTCAAACTCAGGTGGATATTGGGGAGCAGAATTAAAAATGGCTGGATATGATGCCGTTATTGTAGAAGGTAAATCAGAAAAACCTGTTTTCCTGACAATTGAAGACGACAAAGTAGAACTAAAAGACGCTTCCTATCTTTGGGGTAAACTTGTAGGTGAAACAACCGATATTTTAGAGAGTGAAAGTGCTCCAAAATCAAAAGTCTTAACAATTGGTCCTGCTGGTGAAAAATTATCCGAAATTGCCGCTGTCATGAATGACCGCTACAGAGCAGCAGGTAGAAGTGGCGTCGGAGCTGTGATGGGCAGTAAAAACTTTAAAGCCATTGTAGTTAAAGGCAGCGGAAAAGTGGAAATTGCCAACGAAGAAGAATTAAAAATTGTAAACAAAAAGTGGATGCAAAAATTAAAAGATGATGGCATCACGGGTACTGGATTACCTGCCTACGGTACGGCTGTCCTTGTTAATATAATCAACGAAAGCGGTGTTTTCCCCGTTAAAAACTTCCAAGATGCACATTTGGATGACGTTGAACAAATATCGGGTGAAACTCTTTCTGATAATTATTTGGTCCGAAAAGATCCTTGTTATAGATGCCCTATTGCCTGCGGCAGATATTGTAAAACTGATGATATCGAGGGTGGCGGACCTGAATATGAAACTGTATGGGCTTATAGTGCTAACTGCGGAGTAAATGACCTGAAAGCCGTAATTAAAGCAAATTATTGGTGTAACGAATACGGATTAGATACAATTTCTGCCGGATGTACAATTGCGGCTGCAATGGAATTGCATCAAAAAGGTATTATTAAAGACGAAGAACTCGAAGGCAATCCATTAGAATTTGGAAATACAGATTCAATTGTTGATTGGACAATTAAAATGGGCAAAAGAGAAGGTCTTGGAAAAAAATTATCTATGGGATCATATAGATTTTGCGACAGTTATGGTCATCCGGAAATTTCTATGAGTGTAAAAAAACTGGAGATTCCTGCCTATGATCCGCGTGGAATTCAGGGTATGGGATTACAGTATGCAACTTCCAACAGAGGTGGTTGCCATGTGCGCGGCTACTTAATCGCTCCGGAAATATTAGCTCACCCTGAAGCCATTGATAGATTCTCCTTAGATGGCAAGGCAACTTGGGCAAAGATCTTCCAAGATTTAACTGCAACAATTGACTCTCTTGGACTATGCCTTTTCACATCATTTGCTTGTGGTGCCGATGATTATGCTGAACTTATTAATGCCGCAGCTGGGACAAATCATGATATCAACAGTATTTTGGAGTCTGGTGATAGAATTTGGAATATGGAAAAACTATTTAACTTAGAATCCGGCATTCTGCCCGGTGAGGATAAGCTTCCTAAAAGATTGCTTGAAGAAGAAATTCCAAGTGGGCCATCTAAAGGCTGGAAACATAAGTTAAATGAACTTCTCCCTCTTTATTATAAAGAAAGAGGTTGGAATAAAGAAGGTATCCCAACTAAAGAAAAACTTAAAGAGTTAGGCTTATAAAGAAAATGTGCCTTCATCTTTTCAAAAAGAGGTGAAGGCATTTTTTTATAATTACACTATGAAAAAAAATGTATACAAATCGAATGATGTGACAATTTCTATCTCTCACAATAATAAAATAGAAAAAATATATTTGGAATTATCTGCCTTATGTAATTTTTCTTGTGGTATGTGTTTTAGGAGCAGTTTTACTGAAAAACTAGGGAACATGACACATACCACGATAGAAAGAGTAAAAGAGGAAATTGCGTTGCTACCTAAACTGCGGGAAGTGGTTTTAGGAGGTATTGGGGAGCCTTTACTTCATCCGAAAATAGATGAATTAGTAGTTTTTTTGAAGAGCCTTAACCTTGATGTTATCCTAAATACAAATGCCGAACTGCTGAGTAAACATCTTGATTTGCTGTTAGATAACCATATTAACAAAATCATCTTCTCGTGTGAAACTGACGATAATGAGCATGATAATAAAACATATTTAATTGAAAACATAGAAAAAATCATAGCTTACAATAAAGAATCTACAATTAAAACAAAAATTGCTCTGCAAATGGTTTTAACAAAAGATAATATTGGCAAATTACCAAATTTCGTTAGAGAAATGCTGAAAAAATACAAGATTGATGAGATAAGGTTTTCAAATATATTGCCCATAAAAGATGATATGATAGATTCTATTCTATATTTAAAAGATGAACCTGAAGAAATTTCAAAAACAAGATGGATAGGTTATTCGAAAACCAATATGGTAATACCGAATTTTGAATTAAAGACAGAAAGATATTGTAACTTTATGGAGAATCACTCTCTTGTTGTCAGATGGGATGGAGATATTTGTCCGTGTTACAGGCTATTACACAGTGGAAAAGAAATTGTAATGGGCAGACATAAACAAATCGTTTCCCAATCATTTGGTAATATTAAAAATAATGGATTACTTGATATTTGGAATAGACGAGATTACACTTGGTTCAGATATAAAGTAGAAAATGCACTCTTCCCATCTTGTACCGATTGTTCCCTGGAAGACGTATGCCACTATGTAGAAACTACTGAGACTGATTGCTGGGGGAATAGCCCGTCCTGTGCAGATTGTCTATGGTATCGAAAGATCTTGATATGTCCATGATTATGAATAACTACCTAAATAAGGAAAGATTATGAGTATTTGCGTTAAGCTGTTTGCAACTCTGCGGGAAAACAGAGACAAAAAATTGGAATTTGATTTTAAAAAAGGGATAACTTCTCAAGAAATTATTTTAAAATTGAACATAGAATTAAATGAGGTTGCTATTCTCTTGGTAAATGGAATATATTCTCCACCAGAGCAAGAATTGGAAGATGGTGATGTTGTCTCGTTATTTCCACCCGTGGGTGGTGGATAATGAAAGATAGATTTTTCGCTAATAAAGGATCATTTTCCAATAAAGAATTAGAAAAGATCTACAACACTCGGGTAGCTGTTATCGGCTGTGGCGGACTTGGTGGATATATTATCCAAGAACTAGTCCAATTCGGCATTAGAGAGTTGGTCATTGTGGATGCAGACAAGTTTGAACTAACAAATTTAAACCGCCAATTATATTGTAACGAAAATAATCTTGGCTTATTAAAAGTAGCGCAGGCAAAAAAAAATGCTGAAAAAGTAAACTCAGCAGTGATGATTACTGCATACGATAAAAAGTTTGATGCGGAAAATGGACTTGAAATATTAAAAGATTGTGATATCGTTATCGATGGAGTTGACAGCATACAAACTAGGTTTGTAATCGTTGCACTTGCATCTCAAATTAATATCCCTTATGTTTGTTGCAGCGTTGCAGGATTTTATGGACAGATAACCTCCATTTTTCCAAAAGATAATACACTTGCTAAGCTTTATGATAAAAATACCGATACCGGCATCGAAAAAAAGACTGGAAACTTCTCATTCTCTGTTGCTGCAATTGCCTCAATTGGTGTTAGTCAGGTTATCAAGATAATAATAAACCGTGGTAACGTTTTACAACACCATGTGTTATTAGTAGATATACTCTCTAACGAGTTCAAGATAATATCTCTACAAAAATAATTCAAGTTGTGGAATATATTTATTAAGAAATTAAACCTTTATAATATAGAAAGAGCCCTTCTATATATCGACTTTGCAAAGCAAAACAATACTTTTTATCCTTTCACTCCGACCAATATCATACTGGTTTCGTCTTGGCAAGCAGTGTAACCGGGGAAATATTCTCTTGCTCTAATTAATTGCTTGACCATGATTTTATTTGTAAATTCATTACGTTATGAAAAAAGAATATACCGTAGGTGAATTGGCCGAATTATTCGGGGTTAATGCTCAAACCTTGCGTTACTATGAGAAAATTGGATTGTTCAAGCCCATATCCAGGATCTCGGGAAATGATTACCGTTGCTACTCTGTAGATCAGATCTACGAGTTTGCAGCTATTAGATTCTATAAAAATTGTGGATACTCTCTAAAGGAGATCGGCAACCATCTGGTTTCACGCAAATCAGAGGAAAGTGTCTCATTCTTGAAGGAACGGCATCTGATGTTGAAGGAAAGGCTGGCTGTTCTGCATAAAATGGAAGAAGCCATTCGTTACCGTTTAGAATTCATCGAAGCGGAAGAACCTAATTGGAATAACCTATCCATTCGAAGAAAATATATTCCAGCACGCGGATTTAATCCTATAGGAACTGAGACAAATATTTACAAAAGCAACGCCTATTATCTCTATCCTACTATCGTTATTTATAAAGATGGAATTCGTGAATTCGGTGCTCAAGTAAATACCTCAGATTTAAATCAGGAAAAAGTTCGGGAACTGGATGCTGGGAATTTCCTCTGCTGTTTTCATGTAGGAAGCTATAAAACAATTACTAAAACACAAAATAAGCTGAGTGGATATGCAAAAAAAGAAGGAATAAAAACTGCTGAATATTATATAACGGTAAATCATGTTGATCCACTTTTAGAGCGAGACCCAATGCGTTTTATCACAGATATTCAGCTCCGCATCATAGAATGATTTCTTGTTTAATGATACATAATTCTGAAGTAAGACAAGAAAATAGCTTGACCTTATTGTTACTATAACCTTTGCCTTGTTTCAGATAGTCTCATCGGAGGAATAATGGTAGATAAAATACTAATAAGGAACGCTTTAGCCATAATAACCTGTAACACTCAAAATGACATCCATTATAACTCAGATCTTCTTATTGAAGGACCGGAAATCATAAAGATCGGGAAAGATCTGGAAGCTGGAGATGCACGGATCATCAATGGTAAGAATATGTTCGTCTACCCAGGACTGATTAACACACATCATCATTTTTTTCAAGCCTTCGTAAGAAATAACGTCTGGTTAGATTGGACCAAGCTCAATGTTATGGATTGGATCAAGCAAATTTATGAATTTTTTAAGCTTATTGATTCTGATTCTATCTATTATACTTCTTTATCTTCTATGTCCGAATTAATAAAACATGGTTGCACAACTGCTTTTGATCATCAATACTGTTACCCAAAACATGCAGGAAAATTATTGGTAGACAGGCAGATGGAAGCTGCCGAATTATTGGGAGTGCGCTTTCATGCTGGTCGTGGCACAAATACATTACCTAGATCAAAGGGAAGTATTATGCCGGACGAAATGGTAGAAACAACTGATGAATTTCTAAAAGATTGTGACCGTTTGATCAACAAATATCATCAATATGAAAAATTTGGCATGAAACGAATTGTTGTAGCACCCTGTCAGCCGGTGAACTGTTATCCAGAAACCTTTTCCGAATCAGTAAAATTAGCTCGTGATAAAAATGTTTCTATGCATACACACCTGGGTGAGGGGGAAGATCCTATAATTGTAGCAAGGTATGGGAAACGCTCTCTTAAGTGGTGTGAAGATCTGGGGTTTGTAGGTCCGGACGTTTGGTATGCACACGGTTGGGATCTAAAAGATGAAGAAATTGATTTGCTAGCCAAATTAAAAACAGGAGTTTCTCATTGTCCGGCTCCAGCTTTTCTGGGAGGATTTAACGTGCTTAATATTCCCAGATTCTATGCTAAGAATGTTCCTTTGGGATTGGGAGTAGACGGACATGCGTCTAATGATAATTCTAACTTGATGGAAATAATCCGCACAACATACCTTTTACAATGTCACGCTGCCGGGCAGCGAGATCTTCCCATTCCTCCACCGCAGGAATTTCTTAAAATGGCTACTGCCGGAGGAGCCAAGTTATTGAATCGGGATGATATTGGTATATTAGAAGAAGGAAAGGCTGCAGACATGTTTTTGCTCGACACTAGAAAACTGGAATATGTGGGAACGTTGCACGATCCGGCAAGTCTTCCTGTAAAAGTTGGCATATCAGAACCGGTTACAATGACCATAATTAATGGAAAAGTAGTTTATGAAGACGGACATTTAAATGGTATCAATGAATCTGTAATATTTGATAAAGCTCAAGAGACATGTAAAAAAGTCATTTATTCTGATTCTAAT
>JAYEKK010000269.1:0-2635 GCA_034660955.1 Candidatus Cloacimonadota bacterium
AGAATTCCATTATTAAGTGATATACCAATTGTAGGAGATGTGTTATTTAACCAGGATATTTTTGTTTATTTTATGGTCTTTGCCTGTTTTGCTTCTTACATAATTCTGTATAAAACCGTTTGGGGAACAAATATTGATGCGATAGGAGAACATCCTAAAGCCGCCGATACTGTAGGGCTGAATGTTAAGAAAACAAGATATATTACGGCAATTATTAATGGCTGCCTAGGTGGATTGGGTGGAGCATATCTTACTTTGGCTTTGTTAGGATTTTTTATGGAAAACATCACTTCAGGAAAGGGTTTTATTGCTCTTGTGGTAGTTATTTTAGGTCGCAGACATCCTTTTGGAGTCCTTTTTGCAGCTCTTTTGGTTGGTGCCGCAGAAGCATTGCAATATAGATTACAAACTCTCGGTTCAGGATTACCCTCTCAAGTTTTCATAATGCTTCCTTATGTTGTAACGGTAATTGTTCTTCTTTTCTCAATTGGAAAAAGCAGCGATCCGGCAGCTCTGGGAATATCTTACAAAAGAAGTTCAAGATAGTATCTAATTTATCATAATAAAGTTAAAAGGTCCAGCTTCCGCTGAACCTTTATATATTTATTTTACTTTTTTTTCTCTGTGCTATCCGTGAACTCCGTGGTGAATTATTTTTACAAACTATAATAAAGATTCATCTCGAATGGATGCGGCCTGTTACTTACAGCAATTACCTCTTTCATTTTTTCTGTTATCCAGGTTTCGATGAGTTCTTCATTAAAAACATCACCTGCCAGCAGATAATCATTATCTTCCTTTAATGCACCCAAAGCTTCTTTTAAACTGGTTGGAATTGAGTGCAGTTTTTCCTGCTGCTCTTCACTCCATTTAAATACATTATCATCAAATGGACCGTAACCATTTTCGGGGGTCGGCATGATTTTATTCTTGATTCCGTCTAACCCTGCCATCAGTAACGCACTCATTGCCAGATAATAATTACAGGTTCCATCACCTGTTCGGAATTCAATTCGCTTTGTTTCTTTGCTGGTAGCATATTTTGGAATTCGTATAGCAGCACTGCGGTTGGCAAGCCCAAAGAAAAGCTGAACAGGTGCTTCAAATCCCGGAAGTAAGCGCTTGAAAGAGTTAGTGCTTGGATTTGTAAAAGCAGTTAGAGAACGTCCATGTTTCAAGATCCCACCAATGAAATAAAGTGCTTCATCACTTAAGTCGGCGTAATTTCCTTTTTTAAAAAAGATATTTTTACCTTCCTTTTTAAGCTGAATATGGAAGTGCATTCCGTTTCCTGCTTCCTGGTAAATTGGTTTCGGCATGAAGGTTGCAGTAAGTTCATTTTCCAAAGCACAGTTATGAATAATATCTTTTATATACATCATTTTATCGGTGATCATTCCAAATTCCAGAAGCTCTGTTTCAATTTCCTGCTGAGAAGATAATCCCACTTCATGATGATGATATCTTATCGGGCAGCCAATATCCTCGATAAGTTGAACCATCTCTTCACGCACATCCGCATATTTATCAAATGGAACATCGATGTGATACCCTTTTCTATTGGTAACAGCTGTTCCATCCACATCTTTGTAGCCGCCGGGAAGATCATTTTTGTTCTCTGCTGAAGTAAATTTATAACCTGCTGCAAATTTGCCATTATCAATTATTGCTTCATTAAACAGATAAAATTCAAATTCTGGGATCCAATAAGATTCGTCTGCAATCCCTGTACTTTCCAAATATTTCTGTGCTCTTTTGGCTAGGCTTCGCGGATCTTTCTTCACACCAATTCTGGTATCAGCATCACAAATATAAGAAAGCATTCGCAGAGTTGGATGGTATGTGAATGGGTCTACGATAGCAGTTGAAATATCGGGTAAAAGTATCATATCTCCTGCTTCTACAGATTTCATACCGGGAATACTTGAGCCATCGAACGGTATTCCATGCTCAATAACATATTCCAGTTTCCTCGCCGGACATGATATGTGATACCAGTTTCCTATCAGATCAGAATACTTCAGATCTAATGTTCTGATCTGATTTTCTTCAATAATGTCTTTTACTTCTTGTAAATTCATAATTTATCTCCAATATTATTTATTTGTTTTTTATCTTTTGTCATTCTGACGGATCTCGCACGTCGCTCATCGAAAGGATCTATGTTCCGAGCATGAAGTAGGGCTGAAAGTTTTTTCAAGAGATCCTTCGTGAGTAAGGCAAAAAGAATCCTCAGGATGACAATTTTTTACTGATTGTTGTTTTTGTATCACGATATTATCTCCAATTTATTAATATATTTAACTCTTCGTCATTGCGAGGAGCGTTAGTGACGTGGCAATCATTTCTTTCTTCTCTTTTAACAGTTTAGATTGCTTCCGTCTGAAGCCATTGAAAGAAAACTCGCAAAGACATTACAGCGTTATTCCGGTTAAAAGATTTAAGAAAAAATTAAGCGGCGGCATAATAATTGCACCGATAAGATTAAGTTTAAACACAAATGAGATGGCAAATATTATCATTAAAATTTGAGCACCTTTTCTCTCCTGCGCAGTGTATCTATAATATACTTTATCAGATAGAAATCCACCCAGAATTTTAGATCCATCCATTGGCGGGATCGGGAGTAGATTAA
>JAYEKK010000269.1:2735-8538 GCA_034660955.1 Candidatus Cloacimonadota bacterium
GCAAATATTATCATTAAAATTTGAGCACCTTTTCTCTCCTGCGCAGTGTATCTATAATATACTTTATCAGATAGAAATCCACCCAGAATTTTAGATCCATCCATTGGCGGGATCGGGAGTAGATTAAAAATACCCAAAGCCAGGTTTATTAATATTGCATATACAAGCATGCCTGTGAAGAATTGTGCAAGCATTGAACTTGAATAAAGGATATTAGGGTTTGCTGCTTTTAATAAATTAAAAACAACTGAAAGAATGATAGCCATCACAAAGTTAGAAGCTGGTCCGGCTGCTGCAGTAATTGCCATATCTCTTTTTTGATTTTTGAAATTATAGGGATTTACCGGAACCGGTTTTGCCCAACCGATATGTACAATAAACAACATCAGAAGTCCAACGGGGTCAATATGAGAGATTGGATTCAAGGTTAATCTGCCGGCACGTTTTGCCGTGTCGTCACCGAGCAGATATGCTACATAACCGTGACTAAATTCATGTATTGTTAGCGTGAGCAATAAAATTGGGATCTGTATTAATAATCGAGTTATTGTATCCATTATTTCCTCTTAACAATTTCATTACCTTGCGAATGGTCTTGATCTTCGCAATGGTTTATTTCATATTCCTCGCAATCAGGATGATTGCGTTACCTTTACAAATCTGCGCTTTCCAACTTTTATCACACATTCATCAGCTATCTCTTGGAATATATCTGTAATTTTTTTACCATCAATAGTCACAGCATTTTGTTTGATCATTCTTCTGGCTTCTCCACCGGATGCACATATTTTACTTTGGGCAAGAATATCAATTATTTTCATTGAACCTGAGATTTTAAATTCCGGAATATCGTCAGGAATATCCTTCTTCTTAAAGATTAGATTAAATTCTTCTTCTGCTAGTTTGGCAACTTCATCTCCGTGGTATAAAGCAACGATCTCGCGTGCTAAACGCTGTTTAACAATTTTAGGATTTATCTCATCATTTTTTAGCTGCTTCTCAATTTTTTCTATCTCTTCCGGTGAAACTTTTGTTGCATAATTAAAATAATTAATGATCAGCTCATCCGGAATCGACATAGTTTTTCCATATTTTTCTTTGGGAGTATCGAATACAGCGATATAATTATTGAGTGATTTGCTCATCTTTTCTTTGCCGTCCGTTCCCATTAAAATTGGTGAAAGAATTGCAATTTGCTGCGGCTGACCAAAGTATTTCTGCATATCGCGCCCAGCCAGAATATTGAATTTCTGCTCGGTAGCGCCAAGTTCCACATCAGCTTCAACTGCCACAGAATCGTAGCTTTGCAATATTGGATACATAAGTTCATGCATCCCTAAACTCAATCCGTTTTCATAACGTTTACGGAATGTATCATGTGCCATGAATTGTGCTAATGTGAATTTTCCCATCAACTTCAGCACATCAGACATTTTCATATCACCAAACCATTCGGTCTGCAACCTAACTTCTGTTTTTTCCTTATCTAAAACAGCATAAAGTTGTTCCATATATTTTTCTGCATTATTCAAGATTTCTTCTTTTGTGAGCGGGGGACGTGATTCATCCTTTCCGGTCGGATCTCCGATCTGCGCCGTAAAATCACCAATAATAATTACTCCGGTATGCCCCATATCCTGGAATTCACGCATTTTCCTTATCGGAACCAGATGCCCGATATGAACATCATAACCGGTGGGATCAATTCCATATTTTATACGAAGCGGTTTGCCTGATTCTTTAGATTTTTTTAATTTGGCAATCAGCTCCTTCTCAGAAATAATTTGTTCAACACCTTTTTTTATTAACTTCATTTCTTTTTCAAATTTCATTCAATCCTCTATCTACTTAGATTATTAAGCATTTCCAATAGCTGAAAAGTAGATTTCTTTGTCAAATAGTTTAAGAATTATTAAGTTATCCACAAAAAAGTGTTAATTATTTACAAAACATAGAGTTGAAGTAATTAGTTGTGGATAACTTTAATAACATTGCTGTTTTGTATTTGTTTGTATCATATAATTTTAAATATTCTAATTATTAATTTATCCACAACCATTTGACAATTATACGTACTTGACAAATATACTTTAGTTTTCATTTTCGTTGTCTGTTTAGTGATAGAGATAGTTTACGTGAAATTTTGGAGTGTGGATAAGTTTTTATTTTCAAAATTTTATTGAGTTTAATTACCTGAATAATAATGTTTTAGCTTCGGCGGAAAACTATGTGTACAAGTTGTGCATAAAGAATGTGTGTGTTTCTTTGATCGGCAATAATAGAAAGGGTTAAGGATGTTTTATGAATAATTATGAAGAACTTTGGTCTGGAGTCCTCGATACACTTCGAGAAAATATAAGCGAACAAGGCTTTAATACCTGGTTCAGTGAAACTGAAGTTATAGAGTTGGACGATAATAAACTTTCGGTGAAAGTCCCAACTCAGTTTATTGCAGATTATTTAAATTCAAATTACAGCGAATTAGTTTCTGAAATTTGTTTTAATTTGTTCAAAAATAAATATCGTATTCGTTTTACTGGAATTAATCCTGCAAGACCGGAAAAGAAATTCGTTGTTAAGCAGCAATCAAAAGATATTGCCACTTATCAAACAAAATTAAATAAGAATTATAATTTCAATGAATTTGTAATTGGAACAAATAATAGCTTTGCCCATTCAGCTTCTTTAGCAGTTGCCGAATCACCCGGCACAACCTACAATCCGCTTTTTATTTACGGTGAGTCGGGCATGGGAAAAACACATCTTATGCAGGCTGTTGGAAATTTTGTGATGGATGAGATGGAAGATAAAAAGGTTTTTTACATAACAACTGAGGAATTTACTAATGAGATGATAGATAATATTAGAAATAACTCAATGCCTGCTTTCCGAAATAAATTTCGTAATTTTGATGTACTGCTTATCGATGATATTCATTTCCTTTCTAAAAAGGAAGGAACTCAAGAAGAATTTTTTCATACATTCAATGCCCTTTATGAAAAGAAAAAGCAAATTGTCCTAACCAGCGACAGGCCACCTAAAGATATTCCCGAATTGGAAAAAAGACTTGTTACAAGATTTGAATGGGGACTTTTGGCAGATCTAAAAAGCCCCGATTTTGAAACACGTGTTGCCATTCTAAAGAAAAAAGCTGAATTTGAAGAGATCGGGCTTAGAGATGAAGTTATCGAGTTTATTGCTGAACATATTTATAGCAACGTGCGCGCGTTGGAAGGTTCACTTATTCGTATTCTTGCCTTTGCTTCCTATAATAATTTAAACACCGAAGATATTACTGTTGATGATATCAGTGAAATTCTCATTGATATGATCTCTGATAAAATTAAGGAAGTAAATCTGGAAACAATTATGCAAAAAGTTTGTGATGCTTATAATATCAGTCCCGCTCAGATTTTTGATAAAACCAGAAAAAAGAACATTGTATTTCCAAGACAGATAGCGATGTATCTTTCCAACCTGCTGATAACACAATTATCTTTAAAAGAAATTGCTGAATATTATCAAAGAAAAGATCACACAACCGTACTTCATGCTAAGAAAACTATTGAGAAGCAATTTAAAGAAGACCGTGAACTCAGAATCCAGATAGAGAAGCTGATAAAAGAGATAAAAGGATAGTTATCCACATATCCACATGATATAATGTTGATGGATGTTTATTAATTGATCTTTAAAAAATTAGAAATAAGAATTGTGGATAACTCAAATTCTATAAACAGAGTAGACACAAGTTATCCACACAGAAACGAAAAGTGTATATTATTAAATGATATAAGGTTAAGTAGTATATTATGGAGTTATCTTCATATACACAGCACCTACTAGGACTACTAATATTTTATAATAAAAAAGGAGTATAAATGAATATAGGAATTAGAATCGTTGGAATCATGATGGTCATCTCATTGGTTGTGATAAGCTGTACACAAAAAGAGAATATTGTAGGAACAGGTGGATCTGGTAATATAACTCCATTAGATATAACAATAGACCACAATTATTTTACTGAAATTTACAGTTATGAAGATAGTTGTGCATACAGCAATTCAAATACAATGGTTTTGGGAGAATATAACGAAGAAACTTCTTACAGTTTACTCCGTTTTACAAGCTTACCAGATTCATTCTTTGAAATATCCAGCGTTAGTATAAGTTTAGAAATAGATGATCGTAATGAATTTGATATTGTAGATAATACAACTTTAAAACTTGCTAAAATAAATGATATTGAATGGTATGAAAATGCAACATGGTGGGTTTCATCAGATTCTACAGGATGGAGTGGAGAGTATTTTAGCGATGCAGATTATACGGATCTATTACTTGAAGAATATGAAGTTGAATGTGAAGAAGATTCAATATATATTACGTTAGATATAGCTATTTTAGAAGATTGGATTAATGAAGATGTTAATTCAGGTTTAGTTATCTATTCCGAAACAAATGGCTTTTTAGAACTTTATACTTCTGAATATTCAAATGATCAAAATCCAATATTGACCTTTGAGTATAGAGAAACAGAAGAAGATACATTAACAACAGAAACCACACAGACTTGTTACGATTGTATGATCTATGAGACTGATAATATATTTGAAAAATGGGAAAATGAATTGAAAATATCTAATATTCAACCCATAAATATATATACTAAATTTGATGTTCCAGATTCTTTATTTCTTGATGGATATACTATTGTAGATGATAAGGTTATGCCCTATAATATTCCTGTAGAAACTTTTCTACAAAGATTTACAATAAACAGAGCTGAACTGATTTTAAATAATAATGATGCTAATATATATCCTATTGGTGGTTCTATATATTTAAGTCCGTACTTTGTTACAGCTGATACTATAAATGCCGATCCTCTAAATTTAGAAATCCCATTATTATCTTTTGAAGATATTGATGTTCTTTACATAAGTAGTTCTGCTGATACTTTACAGAGTGATCAAATCATTATTGATATTACAAAAGTTATTCAATATTATATTTCCGGTGAATATGATAACAATGGAATTGTGTTAAGGTCGTTAAATGTAAATGATGATTTTATTCATACAGAATTTGATTTGGAACCGGAAATTCAAATTATATTTACTCCACCTTATTTAGAAGAATAACTTGAGGAAAAAAAATGAAAAGATTATTAATTCTTATTTTAGTAGTTATGTTGTTCTCCTGCGTTCAAACAGAAGATGAAAATATTGTAGCTCAAGTAAATGAAGTTAAACTCACAATGGATGAATTTAAAGCTAATTTCTCTGATGATGAATGGGATATTCTCACAATTGAAGAAAAAAAACAATTTATTCAGGATTGGGTTCAACTTACTTTATTAGCTCAAGAAGCTGATGCATTAGAGATTTCACAATCTCCTAAAATAAAAGAAAGAATTAAAGCTGCCGAGATAAATATTAAAGCGAATGCTCTGATTGCAACCAAACTTGCAGATGTTACAATATCAGAAGACGAACTATTCAATTATTATAAAATTCATAAAAGTGAATATAAAGTAAGTCATAAAGAATACAAAGTGCAAAGAATTTTTACTAAGGATGAAGCAAAATTGAAGGGAATACTCGATGCTATCAAAAACTCTTCATTTAAAGATGCTGCTATTGAATATTCAGAAGAACCGGCTGGTAAAAACGGTGGTTATATCGGATTTATTTCCAAAAAAAATGTACATGAAAATATTTGGAGTGCACTTATTTCTTTGCGAAAACATTACTATAAAAGCGTTGAAACCAATAGAGGTTTTTATGTGTTAAGATTT
>JAYEKK010000270.1:0-1908 GCA_034660955.1 Candidatus Cloacimonadota bacterium
CTCTCGACAGGTTCACAATGATACTTTAGCAATATATAAATTGCCGGAAGAGAAATTAAAGTTGAATCCAAATGGTTTTGACGACGATATGTTCCGACCTAAAAATATAACTAAAAAAGAATTATTCACGCAATTCGGATTGGACATTGTACCTGAAAAATTAGTGAGTTTTGTTGGTAAATTCACAGATTTCAAAGGGATTGATATTCTCATAAAATCTGCCCGTAAAGTTACTGATAAAGTTCCGGAAGTGGTTTTTGCTCTCGCTGGAGATGGTCAGTTAATGAATGAGATGAAACAATTAACCGCAGAATTAAAATTGGATAATGTCTATTTTCTGGGACATCAAACTCAAGTAGCTGTTGCATCATTATATTCTGCTGCTGATGTTTCCGTAGTTCCTTCCCGCATCGAACCTTTTGGATTGGTTGCTATTGAAGCACTCGGTTGCGGAACTCCTGTAGTTGCCACAAATGCCGGCGGTCTTCCCGATTTTGTGAATAATGATGTTGGACAGCTTATTGAGATGGAAAATGTAGATGCACTTGCAAATGCAATAATTGGGGAATTGAAAAATAATACAAAACTTACAAAAGGAAAATACGCACGAGAATACGCAGTTGAGAATTACTCCTGGAAGAAAACTCTGCAGAATGTAATAGAGATTTATGAGAAAGCAATTCATTAACCATTAACATCTTGTTCGCATCCGGCAGTTGCCGGATTGCGAACACAATTGATCCTGAAGCTGTACTTCCAAAAATATTATACAAATCCGTAAGTAAAACTTAAAAAGCATTTGCATTAACAAGTTCAACTTGTTAACGAGAAAAGTAAAATCTTCGCAAGGTTTATACACCTTTCATTTGACATCACAACTTTACAAATTAGTTTGTCCATAGAAATAGATCATTAGATAAACATACGGGGGTGCCCTGGTTTCGACAGGGATAAAGGGGATTGCTGATGCATGCCGAGAAGATTACCTACTCGTTAATCACGGTGATAAATTAATTAAACGCAAACGATAACTTTGCATTAGCTGCTTAGTTCAGCTACGATCCTGTAAAGCTTGGCTGTTAGGCTTGCAGTAGATCGCCATAATTAATAGCTATAAACGGCAGATGTCTATAATGTCGTCCGAAAACTTATAGGCTGGCTTTCCAGTTTGGTTTGACTGTTTCCCTTTGGGAAGCGAGATTAAAAACAGCTAAGCATGTAGATTCGGCTTTTGACTTATCTTTGGACGCGGGTTCGATTCCCGCCACCTCCACCAGACTTCGCTAAAGCTTCGTCTGGCGAGCCAGAAATTACAATTCAATTTTAATTAACTATTTTTTAGGTGGAATGTGTTGAAGTCTGTCCGCCGTAGTCTTGACGAAGGAGGACACAATTTTGAAATACGTTTATTTAATTAGAAGCAAATTATTGTCCGATCGTTATTATACTGGAATTACAGATAATGTAGATAGACGCCTGTCTGAGCATAATCATGGCAAATCTCCACATACTGCTAAATCTAAACCTTGGGAATTAGTCTGCTTCACCGCTTTTGTAGATGAAAAAAGAGCAAGTGAATTTGAAAAATATCTTAAAACAGGCTCTGGAAGAGCATTTTCAAATAGACATTTTAGATAAACAGATTACACTTTTGAGAAATACCTCAAATCAGGCTCTGGACGTGTTTTTGCACAGAAACACTTCTGAAAGATTATCACACCTACACTTTTATTAGCTTTCAAATTCATACTTTTCTTTCAAGAATAATGGCAAATCACCTCGATTATATTTTCCCTTTTCTACAAGTTCATGAAACTCTTGGATATCGTCCATTCTTTGCTCATTTCGAACCACAACCATAGGTTGCATTTTCATTTTTTTTAAATCTATTCTCCATTTTTTTGCTTT
>JAYEKK010000271.1:0-1900 GCA_034660955.1 Candidatus Cloacimonadota bacterium
ACTGTCATTCACTTCACAAATTGTTCCTTCTGCCAAAATTGCTTTCTTATTAAGGAAGGTAAGAGCGCGGCTGGCAGCAGCTTTAGCCTGAGTCATACTTTCATCAATATCCTTTGGAGTGTGAGCCAATCCTGCTACAAACACACCGTCTGTGGCAAAATCTACAGGACGGAGTTTAACATGCGCTTCCAGGAACATTCCATCTGTATTTAGAGAAACTTTCAGCATTTTACCGAGATCGATGTTTTCTTTTTTGGCATCAATTGCAGTAGCGAGAACCAGCAAATCTGCTTTTACTTCAATTTCCTTGTCTATGATTGGATCAAAAACCGTTACATTCACTTGACTGTCAGGATTCCATTCTTCCACTAAGGTTACTTCCGGTTTTTTATTAAGATCATAATGGATGAACATCGTTCCCAGATCTCGCAACTCAGTATAGTATTTCTCTCTGAATCCATAAGTTCTAATATCACGGTAAGCAACATAAATATTAATGTTTGGAAATTTCTTTTTAAAAGTGAGAGCATTTTTCACAGCTTTTGTGCAGCATACTCTGCTACAATACATTTTATCTTCTTCACGGGAACCCACACATTGGATCATTACTATATTCTTCATTTTTTGTTTGGGAAATTGCTGGGTGTGCAGCATCTCTTCAAATTCCACTTGAGTAATGATGCGGGTACTTTTTCCATAAAGATATTCTTTGGTTTTGTGTTCTTCTGCGCCCGTGGCAATAATGACGATTCCATGTTCTAAAGTTTGTTCATCTTTTTCAGTTTTCAATGTTGTTACAAAATTGCCAACATAACCATCGATCTTCTCGATCTTTGTACTTTTGAAAAGATGTATAAGTTTATTTTTTGAAACATTATTGATCTTTTCTGCTAATAATTCCTGAGGATCTTTATCAAAGGCAAAATAAATATTCCTTAAGTTTCCACCCAGTTCAGCTTCTTTTTCCACTAGGAAAACTTCGTGTCCGGCATCAGCCAGTGCTTCAGCTGCTGTCATTCCAGCCAGACCAGCCCCGATAACCAATGCTTTAGGATTGATTTCAATTGGAAGTCTTTCCAAAGGTGCAAGTTCTCGTGCTTTGGCTACTCCCATATTTACCAGATCTTTTGATTTATCAGTGGCTAATTCCGGTTCATTCATATGAGCCCAAGAACATTGATCCCTAATATTTGCCATTTCAAAAAGATATGGATTCAAACCGGCTTCACTTACCATTTCACGGAAAAGCGGTTCATGGGTACGAGGTGTACAGGCAGCGATCACGATCCTGTTCAAACCATGTTCTTCGATCCTTTGCTTTATAGTGTTCATACAATCTTGAGAACAGGCGTACATCAAGTCTTCAGAATGTTCCACATTCGGTAGACCTTTTGCATATTCCGCTACATCTTTTACGTCCACCACACCAGCAATATTTATACCGCAATGGCAGACAAATGTGCCAACTCTGGGTCGATCACCAACTATATCTTTTTCGGGGATTTTTTTCTCAGCAATTTCCTGTCTATCCAATCTCAGGTATTTCACAGCTTCAGCCACAGCACCGGAGGCAGTTGTTACAGACTCGGGAATATCGCGTGGTACATTCATCGCACCACAAACATAAATACCTTCTCTGCTTGTTTTAAGCGGTTCGAAAGTATCTGATCGACAAAAGCCGAATTCATTAAGTTTTATATCGAGGTTTTTTGCCAGTTTTGAAATATTCTCTCTAGGCTGCAAACCAACAGAAAGAACAACCATATCAAATTCAGCAAATTCAATTTTACCATTCTCTAAAACATGCCGCAGTGAAAGACTTCCATTCTCTAATTCCCTGATCTCGGAAACTTTGGATTTTATAAATTCAACACCGTATTGACCTTTTGCTTTTTCATAA
>JAYEKK010000272.1:0-1887 GCA_034660955.1 Candidatus Cloacimonadota bacterium
GACAATTTGTGGCCGGATTTTCTACCTGATTATGAAACAACACCAGAGCATCGAGGTGTTTTACCGGCTTTTGCTAATTCAGCTGGAAAGTACTTCCTTCAGCAATCTTCATGGCCGTATAACACAAGCAACAAAGCTGTAACTTATGCACTTTTCCATCATCATGGTGATGCATTTACAACAGTATATTCAGAAGTTCCGCAAGATCTTACTGTTGCTCATGATCCGGTATTAATGAGTGGTTTTTCTTCATTTAATGTAACAGCTAATGCAGGTGCACTCATTGCCTTGTCTGTAGATGGTGAATTAATTGGTGTTGCAGAAGGAACAGGTTCTCCTGTTGCTATAGCTATTGATCCTCAAATTCCACCAACAGTTGTTGATCTTGTTATTACAATGCAAAATTATTACAGATATGAGGTTGCAATTCCTGTTGTCCCATCAGCCGGACCTTATGTAGTTTATGATTCACATATTATCAATGATGCTTCCGGTAATGGAAATGGAATGTTAGATTATGGTGAAAATGTTACACTTGATTTCACAGTTTCTAATGTAGGAAGTGAACTTGCGACAAGCGTTGATGTAACTATTTCTACAGCAGATGCCTATGTTACAGTTACAGATGCAACAGCTTATTTTGGAAATGTTGCAGCTGGTTCCACAGTAACAGTTGATGATGCTTTTGGATTAGAAGTTGCAAATGATATTCCAGATGGGCATATAGTAAATTTTGTAGTAGAAGCTGATGGTGGTGAAATATGGGAAAGCTATTTCTCAGATGAATTGCATGCACCAATTCTTACTGCTGAAGAAATTATTATTGATGATAATACGGGTAATAATAACGGAATAATAGATCCAGGTGAAACTGTAACTATTTACATTCCAACAAATAATGAAGGTAGCTCAGCATCACCATCTGCAATTGGTACTCTCACATGCACAGAACCACTCATCACAATTGTAGATGAAACATATACAATAGGTGAGATAGCTGCAGGTGGTAGTGTTCAGGCTGTTTATTCAGTAATTGCAGATCCAAATATCTCTTTAGGAACTCCAATAACTTTTAATTATGAAGTTGCTGCAGATCCATATTCAATTCAAAATTATTTTACAACTATTGTTGGATTAATAATCGAAGACTTTGAAAGTAATAACTTTCTTAGTTTTGACTGGCAATTTGGTGGAAATGCAAACTGGACGATATCCACTGATTCGTATGAAGGTTCATACAGTGCTAAATCCGGTACGATTAGTAATAGCCAGACTTCTACATTATATTTGGAAGTCAATGTGCTGGCTGATGGTGAATTAAGCTTCTATAAAGCAGTTTCTTCAGAAGGAGGTTGGGATTTTTTAAAGTTTTATATTGATAATGCACAGGTTGGATCCTGGAGTGGAGATATTTCGTGGAGTCAGGAAATCTATCAGATCTCAGCTGGAGAGCATACCTTCAAATGGGAATATTATAAGGATGGTTCTGTAAGCAGTGGTTCAGATTGTGCTTGGATAGACTATATAGTCTTCCCGGCAATAGGAGTTGAACCATCAGGTACTGTATCAGGTGTTGTAACTGATATCGACACCGGCTCACCAATCTCAGGAGCAGATATTGCAGGAATGGCAACATCAGGAACTGATGGATCATATAGTTTTGATATTGCAATTGGAACTTATGATTTCACCTGTACCGCAGATAACTACTTTGATCTGGAAATAACCGGTGTAGTTGTGGAAGAAGGTGTAACAACTGATCTCGATTTTGCAATGAATCCATCATATCCACCTGAAAATGTAGAAGCAGAAATTGTAGACTTCAACGATGTAGTTATCACCTGGGAAGCTCCAGCAGATCCACAGAGTGATAGAATTACAGAAGAT
>JAYEKK010000273.1:0-1878 GCA_034660955.1 Candidatus Cloacimonadota bacterium
TTTATTTTCTTCGCAGAAGAAAATAAACAGAAAACGGTCTAATAATTTTTGTGATTTCTTGAAAAGAATCAGTTTGTCAAATTGAGGATTATTTTTTGTTAAATTTTGGAAAATCTTGTTTCGGAAATTAGAATAATCATTATAAAGTTTCTTTGAAATTAGTTCTTCGTGTTGATTTGATTTATCTTTAATTTTAGCTGGAATATCTTCAAAAATACTCTCTCTACTGAAACATAGAAAAAGAAATTTGAATTCGTCTTTTGAAAGTTGGAATACATTAAATTCTTCAAATTCGGTTGCATCATTAATGTATAATCTGATTTTTTCAAAATTAGAAGTTATTACATATTTGCAATTCAATTGATGATTCTTGTAATTGAACGCCTGTTTTTCAATTGTTCTTAAATCTTTTGTTTTCGTTGATTTTAGCTCGATAACTGCAATTGGCTTTCCGTCTTTTAAGATTGCTCCGTCAGCTTTTTCTGCATCTGTTTGGTTTTTGAATTCCGTTGAAAGATTAAAGTTTTCGTAAGGATTAATTGTGTAGCCCAAACATTTTACAAATAAATCTCGAAGAAATCCTTCCTGATACTGTTCTTCTTTCAGAACCTTTACTCTTTCTGCCATTGCAAAATCATTGAAATGCTCAGAATATTTTTTATAGTTTTCATCTATTAAATCAGAAGATAAATTTTTTAGATATTTTTTAACGATTACTTTTTGAAATAACGACAATTATTTCCTCCTATTCTGTTGCCCCTAATGATTGCCAGCTGCGGCGCTTGCCTGCCTTTGGTTGGCTCTTCTTGCAAGCCAAAGGCTTGTAAACTTGAACTTGGAGCACAATATTAAGTGCATTCATACTTTTTCCTCTGACCTTCAAGGTTTTGAAAACCTTGAAGGTCTTGAATATATATGTACCCGTGCCAATTTATTTTTGTATACATTTTTCAGCTAGGCTATATTGCTTTCCTTCAACGATCATCGAATTTATCTTAATATCTTTAATTGAATTACTCTTAAAAATATCTTCTTCCAAACAGATAAAATTAGCCAGTTTATCTTTCTCAATTGTTCCAAATCTATTTTCATCACCAGAAAGAGTTGCTGCATTTTTAGTATAAATTTCAATAGCCTGATAAGGGATTAAACGTTCAGTTTCATTATGCATTCTGGTGGCTGCATCAACTCCCTGTAAAGCATCTAGATCAGTTATATACCAGTCAGATCCACCCGTGAGTAGAATGTCCCTTTTGTAAATTGAAGCCAGCCGATTGGTCAGCAAAGTTCTGGTTTTGCCCAATCTCTGCTCATAAAGTCCGTCTTTACCGGCCCACAATCTATCGAACATCGGCTGCATAACAGCACTTACATTGGCACTGGCGATTCTATCCAGCATTTCATCAGTCGTAAGTTCATTATGGATTATCATGTGTTTCAGATCTTTTGGATCTTCTCGTTGAACGGATTCGTAACAATTCAGAATTTGGGAGATTGCAGCATCACCAATACAATGAACGGCAACCTGCAAATCATTTTTATGAGCTTTTTGAATGAACTTTTGCCAGAAATCATCTGATCGATATAAAATTCCTGATGTTTCCGGTTTATCCGAATATGGTTCTAATAATGCAGCGGTATATGAACCAAAAGAACCATCTGCAAGAACACAGCCACCAACTCTGGAGGAACCAATTTCCAGAGCAATATCAACATTTGTAATTTGAGGATACAAAATAAATTCAATTGGAAAAAGATGTAATTTTTCTTTGATCAATTTGTAATGCTTTATATCAGAATAGGCATCACCGATCATCGTGTGAACAACAGTATGACCATTTTGTAGAGCTATGTTTGCAGCCTGATGATATGAATGAA
>JAYEKK010000274.1:0-27024 GCA_034660955.1 Candidatus Cloacimonadota bacterium
GGTTGGAAAGAACATGAAGAAAATTGGATTAACGCTCGGTGGTGGTGGGGCTAGAGGAATCTGTCATATTGAGTTCCTTAAGGCTTTAGATGAAATGAATCTAAAACCTTCTATAATATCAGGGACAAGTATTGGTGCTATTATTGGTGCCTTCTATGCTTCGGGATTATCGGGAAAGGAAATTAATGATATTTTAGATACAATTGATATTAGCACCAAGAAAACAGAAAAGGAAATTACTTCTAGAGAAAAAGAGGGAAATAAATTAGAAAAATTTGTTGATGAAAAAATATTCGAGATAAAAGAGTATTACAAAAAATTTGATACAATTCACAAAATGATCGATATTTCATTTTTTAAAAATACAAGTTTAATATCTGGAAAAGGTGTTGAAAAATTCTTTGAAGAGAATCTACCTGTAAAAACTTTTGAAGAGTTGAAAATACCATTAAAAATTGTCGCAACCGATTATTGGAAGCAGGAGCAGGTTATTTTTGATTCAGGTGATCTCATTCCTGCAATTCGAGCCAGCATGTCTATTCCTGCAGTATTCGAGCCGGTAATAATAGATGATATGGTTTTAATAGATGGCGGTATTACAAATAACCTGCCGTATGACATTATTCAAGATGAATGTGATATTACTGTTGCAATTGATGTTTCAGGAAATCTGAGTATTCCGAAAAAGGCAAAAGCACCAAATTTATTTGATAATATAATGAATAGTTTTGAAATATTGCAGGATTCTATCATTAAATATCAAATGAAAATTCAAACTCCAGATATCTATATTAAACCAGAACTTAAAGATGTTGACATCCTCGAATTTCATAAAGCATATGATATTTTAAATAGTGTAGAGGATGATGTAGAAATAATGAAAGCGGAGTTAACTGAAAAATTAAAGGGTGTATCAACAATCGACAAATTGTGAATAAATTTAAAGAGCAGCATTAGGAATAGACTATAAAAATGAATTATAAAACTGTTTCATTTTGGAGAATCATTGTAATATCTATTATTGCATATATTCTGATCTACATGATACCTGGTTATTTATTTGTTCATTTGGAAAAGTTATATGTTGATACACAAAAGGAAGTTTTCGAAAATAATTTAGAATTACTTGAACCCATATCTTCAGATTCAATATTTGCCGAAATTCTCACACCTGAATATGATATAGAGTTAATGAAAAAACTTTATGCTGATTTTGGACTGGAATCAAAAAAAATTGAGCAAAAAATTATAGAACCATATGGCAGAATATGGAAAAAAGTTGCATTTGGTGAACTAACTATAAAAATAGTAACAGATTTTGCGAAAAAAATTATTTCAAGAAATGTAATTAACTATTTCTATTTATTATTATATATATTTGTAGGTTCAACGATAACATTTTTTATATGGAGAATATTGTTAAGATATGATGATTCTGAAGAAGATTTCATACATAGGATAATTAATAATTTTAAATATAGTAAATCATTTTTATCTATAATAATATTAATGCTTTATTTTATTACGTTTGTTTTATCAAATCGGTTTGCTGGGTTAGGATACAGCTTTTCATCTCAATTAATAAATTCTTCTGATCTTGGTTTCATGTTAGATGTTCTTCCATCTATTATCATAACTCTAATTTCTTTGTATATATTGTATTTATTCTTTTTAACATCTGCTGGTACAAAAATTAAATGGTTTAGTGGAATAATTGAAATCTTAATAGTTTTATTCATTTTAGCGATTATTATATTCTCAAAAAAAGAAACCAATTTGTTTTATCTTTCATATAATATTTATTCAACTGCAATAAAAGTATTTATAAGTGAGAAGATGAATTTATTTGTTGGACTTGAAAGTTTAATTGCATTTATTTCGGTTTTGATATTAATGATAACAATAAATATTTGTTTATTGTATTTCATATTTAAAATTATCTTTCCTTCAAAAAATGTAATAAGAGCTTCTTATCTATTAAAATTTTATGCATTTTCGCAAATTCTTGTATTCATTATCATTATGTTAAACGCTAGAGTAAATGTATTAAATATGATGATAAATAGACAATATGATAATACTTCGTTTCAAAATATAGCATCAATAGAAAGTAAGATTATTGCCGAAACTTATCAATGGTATCAGCAGCAGGTTGAAAACGGACACCAAACAGAGATTCTTCCAGCTGAAATTTTGCACGCTGTTGAGAATATTGAAAATACTGACTTTTTAAAAGAATGGGATGGTAGAAATCTAAAGGTTGTTATTAAATATAACTGGCATGGCGGAATTGTAAGATCTGCGGTACTTGAATTGGATGCTGAAACTGGAGAGCATAATATATTATTACGGTAGATATATCTTTTAATATAATTGTTTAAATTCAAGATAAAAAGCTGTTCGTTTTTGTCTGTCACGGTGTAGTCCCGAAAATCGGGACGAAGACGGATTCGTTGCTAATTTAGTTTCTTCTCATCCAATTCAAGCCAGCATGATTCAAGTTCATCCATTCTAACTTCAAGTTTTTCCAATTCATTTGTGATCTTTCTAAAATCAGCAGGGGAGAGGTTTGAAGCTTCTTTTTCTATTTTGCTGTTTAATACTGAGATCTGCTTTTCGATCTCAGGAATTTCTTTCTCGATCAATTTAATTTCCCTTTTTTCATTAAAGCTTAATTTATTTGATACCTTTTTTATTTTATGCTTTTTGCTTTTAAATTTTGCATCTTTCTTATTTTTCTCTTCATTACGATATTTTTTTACAAGAAGAAAATCGGAGTAATTACCGGGAAATTTCACAATTCTATCCTCATCAAAGACAAAGAGATAGTCTGTTACTCTATCCAAGAAATATCTATCGTGTGAAACTACAATAATGCAGCCTTTGAAGGCATCAAGATAATCCTCCAATATTTCCAGGGTTCGAATATCGAGATCATTTGTAGGTTCATCAAGGATGATAAAATTATTACCGAACATCAAAGAACGTAAAAGATAAAGCCGTTTCTTTTCTCCGCCCGAAAGATTCTCTAATCTACTCTGCTGCATCTTACCGTCAAAGAGAAAGCGCTGCAGCATTTCAGAGGCAGAATGAAGTACTCCATCAGCACTACGGATATTATGTGCAAATTCTTGAATGTAACCCAGAACAGTCTGGTTATTATCGAATTCATTAATGTATTGCTGGAAATATGAGAAAGAAGTGTTAACACCAACTTTAATAGAACCTTTATCTGGTTCGATCTCTTCCATAATGCATTTAAGCAGAGTTGTTTTTCCACATCCATTAAGTCCTATGATACCGATTCGCTCCAATTTCTGAAAGTTATGATTGAAATTACTAAAGAGAACTTTATCATCATATTGTTTTGAAATATTCCTGATCTCTAATATTGTTTTACCTAAGCGTTTAGTTTTAAAGGAGATATCGAGATCTTTATTTTCGGATAGATATGATTTATCGATGAGTTCTTTTACCCGGTCAAGATGATCTTTTGGTTTGGATGTTCTTGCTTTAGCACCTCGCTGTAACCATTTGAGTTCTTTTTTCAATTGAGCTTTGCGTCGCGTTTCCTTTCTTTGAACATCAATATCCTGCTGTTCTTTTTTTCGAAGATAATATGAATAATTACCTTTGAAAAAGTTAATTTCTCCATTGTCCATTTCTATTATCTTATCAGATACAGCATCCAGGAAATAACGATCGTGAGTTACGAATATGATTGTACCTTTATAATTGGATAAATAATCCTGAAACCATTCGATAGTATCTATATCAAGATGGTTAGTTGGCTCATCCAGCAATAATACATCCGGTTCGTCCATTAAAACTCTAGCCAGGTCGATACGTCTTTTCTGTCCGCCGGATAGAGTTGATATTTTTAGGTTTACATCATTAAATCCAAATTTATCTAAAATGCTTTTTGCTTTAACTTCGATCTTCCAGGCATCGCATGATTCAATCTCTTTAATAATGCGATGGTGTTCTTCTTCTAATGCCTTTGTTGGTTCTGTTTCAAGTTTATTTAAAATTTTGTAATACTTTCTTAAAAGATCAAATTGAGGATGATCACTGAAATAGATCTCTTCGTAAATTGTTTTTTCAGGATCGAGTTGAGGAATTTGAGGAAGATAACCTGTACGAATATTTTTGCGGAATGTTATTTTTCCGGAATCAGCAGGTTCAATCCCAACCAAAAGTTTTAAAAGCGTTGATTTACCGCAGCCGTTTATTCCAACTAAACCGATCTTCTCATTCGTAAAGATTCCAAATGAACTGTTTTTGCAAATCAATTTCTCTGCGAATGCTTTATTCAATTCTTCAATTGAAATTATGTTTTTACTCAAGATTACCTCACTAATAAATCAGCTTTTTAACATTCTAAATAATTTACTCTCGTCATTGCGAAGAGTTCCGAAATTTTCGGAATGACGTGGCAATCATTTCTTTCCTTCTCTCAAAAGTAGAGATTGCTTCATTTGTAACAGCAGGAAGTAAACTCGCAAAGACAAACTGATGAATCTTAAAATACAATATTATACAGAACTAACAAACAGCTTTTAAATAAGTGTTTATTTGTCAAATACAGATTCCTGAACAACAATGAATTTAACTCATTAATTTATGAATTATATGAAATTTTTCATTAATGAATCAGATTCATCTAAATGCAAGTTATTTAAAGAGATGAAAGAGGGGAATGGTAATAATAGTTGTTACTGTAAAATTTATCAGTTGACATTTTGTGATTGCACAGATTTGAAACAAGTTGAAATAAGTGGAAAAAATATAAGGAGTTATTATGCTATTACATCAGAAATTTATAGAAGTTGCAAAGAAACATTCAAAAAAGATATTTGTCTATGATCAAGCAACAGGAAAAGATCTTACTTATGACCGAATGCTGATAGCAGCTTTGATATTAGCCGGAAGATTCAAGAAGTATAAAGGTAAGTATATGGGCATCATGGTACCAACTTCTGCCGGATGTTTATTGTCAGCATTAGGAGTTCTTATGGCTGGCAAGGTTCCAGTAATGATAAATTATTCTACCGGAGCTAGAGAAAATTCCATTTATGCTCAAGAGAAATGCAGCTTTAAAACAATTGTGACAAGTAAGAAACTACTAGAAAAACTCAATATTGATCCGGTTGACGGGATGGTATATTTGGAAGATATTATGGATTCTCTGTCGACACCTGAAAAGCTTAAAGCTGCCCTTACTTCTAAATTACCTTTGGGGATGCTGCAATCTAAAGTTAAGCATGGTGATGAAAATTCCACCTCTGTAATTCTTTTTACAAGTGGAAGCGAAAAAGAGCCAAAGGCAGTTCAACTTACCCATAAAAATATTTTCCATAATATAGAAGCAATTCCCAATATCATTGATATTAGCGAAAATGATATCTTTGCAGGTACATTACCTCTTTTTCATGTGTTCGGCTTAACTACAACTTTCTGGCTTCCAGTCTACCTCGGTGCATCAATTATAACTCATGCAAATCCACTTGATTACAGTGCGATCGTAAAATCTATTATAGATTACAAAATAACAGTACTTATTGGAACTCCGACCTTCTTCCATGGATATCAGCGAAAATCTAAACCAGGAGAACTTTCCTCTATAAGATATGCTATTGCCGGAGCTGATAAACTTACAGAAAAATTACGTCTCTCTTTCCAAAAAGATCATGGAATAGAAATTTTGGAAGGTTATGGTACTACAGAGACCAGTCCGGTTATTTCTGTAAATGTGCCTGGAGCAAATAAAGCCGGAAGTATTGGAAAACCGCTGCCTGGTGTACAAGTAAAAATATTGGATAGAGAAACCGATGAAGAATTATCAGCAAATAAAGAAGGGAAGATTTTTGTAAAAGGTGACCTTGTGATGAAAGGATACTTGGGTGACTTAGAACAAACTTCTCTGCATATTCATGATGGTTGGTATGATACAGGTGATATGGGAGTTATCGATGAAGAAGGTTTCTTGTGGCATCGCGGACGTTTGAAGAGATTTGTGAAAGTCGGTGGAGAAATGGTCTCTTTGGTTAGGGTAGAAGAAATACTCACTAAGCTACTGCCGGAAGGAGTCGTCTGCTGTGTTGTGGATGTTCCAAATCCCAAAAAAGGTGCTGATGTAGTTGCTGCTGTTGCAACCGGTGAATTTGATAGAAAAAAAATATTAAAGAGTATGGCAAAAGAGTTGCCGGCAATTGCTGTCCCTAAAGAATTTTACATAATAGAAGATATTCCAATTATGGGAAGCGGAAAAGTTGCATTCCGTGAAGTTGAAAGAATGTGTAGAGAAAGACAGGAGAATGGGGAGAAGTAGGGATTAGAAGTTAGGAATTAGAAAATAAAAAAAAACATAAATAAATTACATAATAGCCCATGACTGTTTGCTCCGGCTACTGCCGGATTAGTCGTGGGTTTTTTTTAATAATTGTGTAGTGGCAGATCATTGATCTGTCAGAAACGATATTCCTGAAAGAACCCTCTTTAGCTCCCACTTATAGAAAAGATGGAAGAGAAGTGATCGTTTTTTTACGAAAAGCCGACACGTAAAATGGGGACAGATTTGTTTCTCCAATTTCCAATTGGAAATGAGTTCTTCCTGCGGCTTCTTATGTTCCTTCTCTTTTGAGAGAAGGACAGTAGGATGAGTTAGGAAAACTGAGATTCTTTCTGCTTGCACCGCCGAAGCGTGACGAAGGCGTGAGAACAATCCGGCAGCTGCCGGATCAGAAAGACAGTTTTAATTTCATCCGTTATTTGTTCTATTAGAGAGAAGTTGTCGTTTTGCTATCGCAAAGCCAACAATATTTATTCGTTTTTGTTCGTTGCTAATTAAAATTTATAACTTATATTTACAGAATCATATCCAAAAGATAATTTTAGTTTTTTATCCTGATGATATTTACAAATAGCATAACTTATACTGCTTCCAACAACTGCACCAACAATTACATCCGATGGGAAATGCTGAGCCGAAGCAACTCGCAATACTGCAGTAGCACTTGCCGATCCAAACAAAATAGAACCAATAAGAATATTATGACCATAATTGTTGCTATAATAATAATAACCGCTTGTAGCAGCGGCAAATACAGTTGAGGAGTGCATAGAATAAAATGAATGCTGACTATTTCTTTCCTTTTTTTTATCGTAAGACATATTCTCATCATATACGAAAGGTCGGTAACGATGAGTTAAGGTTTTTGTCCATTTGGCAATTGCACTTTGAGCTATCATTATCTCGCTTAAAACTAATAGATTATCCAGTAAAATTTCTTTATCACTTTCATATAAACAATAAAGAGTAGTACCAATTGCCAGATAGGCCGTATAATCACTAAAATCTTTTAATTCTGCTGAATATGATTGTAATCCAATTCTATCGAAAAAAGGTACATCATTTTCATCCAACACATCTAATTCCAGATTGGTAGGTGCTTCTATGAATTGCCTATCAAAGTAATTATTACTCAGATCAAGAGCGAGAGCAGATGAGATGAAAATAAGTGATTCGATTTTATCAACTTCAAAAATATATGAGTTTAAAACAAGAGGAATGAGAAGAATAAATATGAATAATTGAATTTTCTTCATATAGAAAAATTCCTGCCTTTTCTGTCACACTGAGTAATCCTGTAACTGCCGGATGTATCGAAGTGTTTTTTATTAAGATATATCCTTCGATACAATTCAGCTAAAGCAGAATCACTCAGGATGACATTATTTATTTTACTTTCATAATCTTTCATAAATTATGTTACACTACTTTTAGCAGGAATTATACATTCATTGACCTAAGGTGGCAACCATTACAGCTTTAATTGTATGCATTCTGTTTTCAGCTTCATCAAAGACCATAGATGCTTCACTTTCAAAAACTTCGTCAGTAACTTCCATTTCGGGAAGTCCAAAATTTTCAAAAATATCTTTTCCAACTCTTGTATCGGTATTATGGAATGAAGGCAGGCAGTGCATAAAGATAGTGTTCTTATTTCCTGTCATATCCATCATTGCTTTATTAACTTGGTAATCTTTGAGTAGATCTATTCTTTGCTTCCATACTTCTGCCGGTTCTCCCATAGAAACCCAAACATCAGTGTAGATAACATCAGCATTTTTCACGCCTTCTTTAATGTTATCTGTAATTGTTATCTTTGCTCCAGTCTCTTTGGCAATTGCTTTGCACCGGTCTATAAGTTCAGCATCCGGCTGCATTTCTTTGGGAGCTACAATTCTAAAATCCATTCCCAATTTTGCACCGCCGACCATAAGCGAATTACCCATGTTGTTTCTGCCGTCTCCAACGTAAGCGAAAACCATTTTATTAAAAGGTTTATCCAGATGCTCTTTGGCAGTTAGGAAATCTGCAAGGATTTGAGTTGGATGGAACTCAGTTGTGAGTCCGTTCCAAACAGGAACACCTGCATATTTTCCCAGCACTTCTACTACATTCTGTCCAAAACCGCGATACTCAATACCATCGTACATTCTACCCAATACACGAGCTGTATCTTTCATAGTTTCTTTGGTGCCGATTTGACTTCCGCTGGGTCCTAAATAAGTTACATGAGCACCCTGATCGAAAGCTGCAACTTCAAAAGCACATCTTGTTCTGGTAGAAGCTTTTTCAAAAATAAGGGCTATATTCTTACCAGTGAGAGTAGGTTGCTCTTTCCCTGCATATTTAGCTTTTTTAAGTTCTAAAGAAAGATCGATAAGAAAACTGATCTCTTCAGGTGTGAAATCTAATAACTTCAAAAAATTCCTGTTTCGAAGATTATGAGCCATGATTTATTCTCCTTTTTAAATTCTGCAAAACTCTTTCTGTCATTGCGAGGAGTGAAGCGACGTGGCACTCACTTCTTTCTTTTCTCTCAACAAAAAGGGATTGCTTCCGTCTACGCTAAAGCTACGACGAGACAGGTCATTCGATGCCGTAGAAAGAAAACTCGCAAAGACAAACTAATGCAATACTACTTAACACAATATTTTGCAGAACTCATAAATTTATTTTAAAACAAAAGTTTAAACTTTATTAATCATGACAAGATATTTATCGGGTTGTGATTTCTTATATCAAATTACTTGACTTATGAATTCAAATTAATTTATAAAATAAATTAGAAATTATTTCGTAATAAGGAGAGGAAGCAATATGACTAAAGAACCGTGCGATAATCGTAAAAAAGATCCTGGATTTCTACACTTTGCCGGATTCCGTTACTGGACTGCTTCTTTGCTTCCAGCACTTGTAGGTACCACGCTTCCGTTCTGGCTTTGCCCACCGGAATTTTCGTTCAGATGGTTTGGTGCAATTGAATTTCTTTTCGCAACTGTTTTGATGCATACCGGTTTTTCATTTTTACAAGCATGGTTTCAAGATCGGGCAACTAACAAATGGACAAACCCCCGTCTCTTAATGTATGCTATCATGAGCATCGTTTTAGCGTGCATTATAGGATTGCATATAAACAGCAACCTACACCTAAATAAATTTGTTCATGAATATATCTTTATTATCTTTGGAATCTCAGTGATTTTTGTTGGTGTTTTTTACGTTGTACCGAAATTTAACTTTTGTGGTGAGATCATCATCGCTTACAGCTTTGGTTTATTGCCCGTTCTCGGTGCATACATAGTTCAGGCTGGAGATATAACACGGAGAGTGTATCTGGCTTCAATACCGCTGATTATTGCTACAGGCTTATGGGCTTGGATAGATAAACTCGCCAGCAGAAAAAATGATGAAAAGAAGGGGCGCAAGACGATGGTTATGCTCTTTGAACAGCATTTCTCAGGACGTTATATTGTCCTCATACTTTCAGTTCTGTTATTCATTTCTTTACTTCTGGCTGTACTTTCAGCATCATTAGCACCTTTAGCTCTGATCGCCTTACTTTCAATCGGACTCGGGTGGAAAATTGTGGTGAAATCTTGGAATGAATACTCAAACTCGAAAAAGATGTTAGAGGTTCGTAAAAAGGCATTTATATTGCATTTCATTACAGGCATTATCATTACCATAACACCCCTAGTAACATTTTTCATGTAGAGTTATCTATATTTTTAAGGAATAACTTTTGAACAATAAAATAAAAAGTGGATCAAGGAGTAAACAATATGCAGGAAAGTATTAAACAATTTAAAAGACCACCCAAAAGATATCAGCCAAAGGGGCTTACTATCCTTTATGAAGATCGGGATATAATTGTGGTGGATAAGGTAAATGGGCTTTTAACTGTGAGTAGCGAAAAGGTACGAGATAAAACAGCTTATTATCTTCTGAATGAATATGTGCGCAAAGGGAATCAGAAATCGAGACGACGGGTATTTATTGTGCATCGGCTTGATAAGGATACTTCCGGTGTTATTGTTTTTGCCAAAAATGAGAAAGCCAAACGTTATTTACAGGAAGAGTGGCAAAATTTTAGTAAAAAGTATTATGCTCTGGTTTATGGAACAATGCCGCATAAAGAGGAAGTGATTTCTTCCTATTTAACAGAAAACAGTGTTTATAGAATGTATTCTGTTGCTGATGTTAAAAAAGGTAAACTTGCTAAAACCGGTTATAAAGTTCTAAAGGAATCTTCTATATACAGTCTTTTGGAAATTGATCTGCTAACAGGTAGGAAAAATCAGATCAGGGTTCATCTGGCAGATAAAGGTTGTGCAGTGGTTGGTGACAAGAAATATGGTGTAAAAGAAAAGGGCATTAAAAGGCTTATGCTTCATGCAGCTTCACTCACGATCACTCATCCATTTTCAAAAGAGAAGATAACATTTGCAACAAAGGTTCCCACTTATTTTGAATCATTTATGAAGGGTTAATGCCGTCGTGCCACCACGCCTTTTTTGGGTGTGGAGCTGTTTGTTAGCAGCATTCTCCTTTATTTCAACAGTAAGCATTTTTTACGTGAGTATTCAGGCCGAAATCCAGTTTTCTTCAATTTCATTTCAATCTCCAATTTCTAACCGTATTGAATATCACTTTTTAGAATGGAATACAATTTCAAATCTATAAATTCATCATTAATAAAAATCTTTTCCCGCAACACGCCCTCTAAGTGCATACCTGCGTTATCCAGAACCTTACCTGCTGCTCTATTATTTTTTAAGCAGAAAGCTTCAATTCTATTAATATCGGTTTCATCGAAAATGAAGGCAATTACCTTAAGTAAAGATTCCGTCATTATCCCTTGCCTGTGATGACTTGGATGCAGCATATAATGAACTTCAACACATTTAAATTCATCATGGTAGTTAAACAGCTTTATAATACCAATCAACTTACTACTTTCCTTGAGTTCAATTCCAAAGCAGCTCGGTTGATTATTATGGTAGGAACCTATAATTTCATTTAAATACTCAGTAATTTCGTTCATATCATCTAAATGATTCCAAACCATTTTCTTATCAATCTGAGAATTTGTAAGTAGTTCAAATAAGTCCATTTTATCTGTTTCGGAAATCTTTCTCAAGATCAGCCTTTTAGTTTCTAGACTTGGATTATAATCCATGTTCTTCTCCTCGAAGTTTTCTATTTATTTTAGCAACAAGCATTTTTCATTTCAATAATAAACACTTTTTAACTGTTTCAGTTTTACCGTTAATATTTAATTTGTAAAGATAAATACCAGATGAAGCTTTCTTTCCAGATTCATCATCACCATTCCAGATAACTGAATGATTCCCTTTTGTAAAATCATTGTTAGCTAAAGTTTTGATTTTTTGACCCTTAATATTAAAAATTGAAAGATCAATATTGGAATCATTATAGATTGAGAAAGATATTGTTGTTGTTGGATTGAATGGATTGGGGTAATTAGATAAATGGTATCCTATACTTTGAATTTCATCAGAAATTATCGAACTTAATTGATCAAAATAATAAGTTCCCATATCAGTAATTGTTCCATCAGGATCAAAAGGAAAGTTTGGGTCTCCAGCGTCAATGCAGGGAGAACTTTCTGTTAAATGGTAATTTGCGTTTGAAGGATTTACAAATAAGGGATTACTAACAATATTTCCCTCTAACCAGTTAACAATTCCATTTCCATTCGTAATAATCCCTTCTTCTCCACCCTGAACATCAGAATAAGAAATTGAAATTGAACTGTTACCAGGCAATTGTTCATCGAAATAAATTTCTTCTGATGAATTATTCCAAAAGATACAATTAGTAGCTAATACTGAAGTGCTGCTTCCACCATAAATAAAAATTCCACCACCATTTTCAGAAGCAATATTATTCGAAACAGTAACATTATTTAAAATAAGATTAGAACCACATTCACAAGATATACCACCACCATTTATTTCGGTATAATTATTTGCAATTAATACATTTTCCAATATCGGTTCACTAAGGTGATAGATGAATAATCCTCCACCATTAAACTCAGAGTAGTTTCCAATAATTTTAATATTCCTCATTATCGGACTAGAATAATTATCTAAATGAATTCCACCACCACCTTCAACACTATATCTTCTATTTGTTGAAATTTCGGATTCAAGAGGAAAATTAACAAAATTGTCTTTCACAGTTAAATTTTCTAATAGAAATTGATTTTCAGATCGCAAATATATTCCTGCACCTCCTCCTGATAAACCATTTTGTATAGTAAAGTTTTTTATTACAGTTGTTGAATCGTGGATAGTATCCCAACGTTCATAATAAATGACTGACCCATTAGAATTCCCATCGATTATACAATTATCTTCACTTATGCCAATAAGTCTAATTCCATTTACATCAGGCCAAATTATATTTTCATAATAAATCCCTTCAGCAACGATTACTGAATCTCCTTCGATTGCAATGTTTAAACCTCCTTGAATTGTAGGTTGATCAGCAGGAATATTTATTATTGATGCTGGTAATCCTATACTAAAAAACAAACACATAACAATAATTATAGTTTTCATTTTATCCTCCAATTTTCAAGATGCTGCTAACATATGTATCCCCGTCAAATAATTTATGGCGCATAACTAACCTATAGTTATTGTAAAAGTTCGCAATAACTCCATATTTATGCTTCAAATATCATCTCTTCAAATAATTCATTTCTAATTGATCTTCTTTTTCTAACAGAAATTTTATAAAGAATAAGTTTGCGTCAAGACATTAATTATTATGAGATGAATTTATAGCTTTGCATCTTTTGTTCAGTAAGAATAAAAAAAATATTGACGCTTTCGACCGAAAAACGGTATTGGTCGAATAGTATTGGAGATGTGAGAAATGGATGATAAAAAGAAGAGAATAATTGAAATTGCCGAACAGCTTTTTGCGCAGTATGGCTTTCTTAAAACAACAATGGAAGATATTGCCAAGAAAGTGCATATGGGCAAATCCTCAGTCTATTATTATTTCAAGAGTAAAGATGATATCTTTGCAGAAGTGATCCGTAAAGATACGCAAATTTTTCAACAAAAACTGGACGATGCAGTTAAAAATGCCAATACACCGGAAAATAAAATCAGAGCTTACGTGACAACCAGGATGACTCACCTGCAGGATCTTAGTAAATTCTATTCAACTCTTACAGATGAGTATCTTGATCACTATTTATTCGTGGAAGAAGTGCGAAAAGATTTCTATGATTATGAGAACACCGTTCTAAAAAACCTTTTAAAAGAAGGAGTAGAGCAGAATTGTTTCGATGTGGGAGATGTTGTTACTATTTCCCGAATGATATCGATTGCCATTAAAGGATTGGAGTTTCCGCTTTTTGTTGAAACCAAAGACTATGATCCGGTGGAAGAGAGCAACGATATGCTTGATGTTATTTTCAATGGCATAACAAATCATTAATATTTTTTTTATTTATAATTCGACCGATAGACGGAAAGAGTCGAAAAAAAAGTTTTTGAAGGAGAGGATATGTTTCCAGAATTAAAAATAGGTGAGTTAACTGCTCGTATTCCAATTATACAAGGTGGAATGGGAGTAGGAATATCCATGTCCGGTTTAGCTGCAGCGACAGCAAATGAAGGTGGGATAGGAGTTATCTCATCAGTTGGTTTGGGCTTATTAGAAAAGTTAGATCGAAAGAGTTATCGTAAGCAGAATTTAGTATGTCTGCGAAAAGAGATCCGTAAGGCAAAAGCAATGTCGGATGGAGTGATCGGGCTTAATGTTATGCTTGCAGTTTCCGATTATGATGATATTATAAAAGCGGCGATAGAAGAAAATATAGATATTTTATTCTTAGGTGCCGGATTGCCGTTGAAAATGCCGGAAGGTCTTACATTAGAATATTTGAAGTCTGTAAAAACTAAAATTGTTCCCATTGTCTCTTCTGATAGAGCGGCAAAATTGATATTTCAAAGTTGGGAAAAGAAATACGATCACATTCCTGATGCAGTTGTAGTAGAAGGGCCAAAAGCCGGTGGTCATCTTGGTTTCAAAGCGGAACAGATAAATGATCCGCATTATGCACTGGAAAAGATATTACCTAAAGTTATCAAGATTCTTGAACCGTTCAAACAACGATATGAAAAAAATATTCCTGTTATTGCTGCCGGTGGGATCTTCAATGGTGAAGATATTTATAAATATCTTGAAATGGGAGCTGCAGGCGTTCAGATGGGAACGCGTTTTGTGGCAACTGATGAATGTGATGCTGATATAAAATTTAAAGAGCAATATGTAAATTGTAAGAAAGAGGATATTGGAATAATTAAAAGTCCAGTTGGTTTGCCCGGTAGAGCAATAATCAATAAGTTTCTTACCGATGTGACATCAGGAATACGGATGCCGTTTAACTGTCCGTGGAAATGTTTGAAGACGTGCAAAATGAAGCAATCTCTATATTGTATCGCAGATGCTTTAATGAAGGCTAAGATCGGCAATTTAGCTAATGGATTCAGTTTTGCAGGTGCTAATGCTTATAGAATCAAACAGATCGTGTCTGTTAAAGAGTTGATGGAATCACTTCGAGCTGAATTTGAGGAAGTAGTATCTAAATTACAGGGTAGAAAGTTAGCAAATGTGAGGATTTAGTTATTATGCAGGATGTATCATTTTGATGCGTCCGAAACTTTTCGGTTCAATCCGGCAACTATCGGAATGGAGCAACAACAATGGCTCGATCTTAAAAAATCGAGCCATTTATTTAAGATATTTGCAAATTATTTTTCTATTTTACTTCTAAAAGTTCTACATCAAAAATAAGAGTAGCATTGGGAGGAATTACACCTCCGGCTCCTCTTTCACCATAACCAAGATCAGCAGGAATGATCAGACGGACTTTATCACCTATTTTCATCAAAGCAACTCCTTCATCCCAACCTTTGATAACTCTTCCCATTCCTAAAACAAAACTGAATGGTTGATCTCTTTTAACAGAGGAATCAAAAATAGTTCCATCTTCAAGATAACCTGTATAATGCACACTCACTGTATTTCCGGAAGCAGCCTTGATACCATTACCTTCTTCAACTAAAATATATTCCAGTCCCGATTCTGTTTTAGATCTTACTTTCCCTTTAATATCAAATTCTTTGATTTTAACAACAGGCATAATTTCTAAAAGCTCAACCTCAAAAATTAAAGTAGCATTAGGAGGAATTACACTACCGGCACCTCTTTCTCCGTATCCCAGATACGGGGGGATCTTTAAAGTAGCTTTATCACCAACGTGAAGTAATGTGAATCCTTCGTCCCAACCCTTGATCACCATTCCTGCTCCAAGTTCAAAAACAAAAGGTTCATTTCTATCTAAGGAACTATCAAATTTAGTTCCATCTTCAAGTTTTCCAGTATAATGTACTTTTACCCTGCTTCCTGCTGTTGCCAGTATTCCGCGTCCATGCTCAGTAATAACATATTCCAGTCCGGAATCTGTTTTTTTGTAATTCATCTCTTCTCCTTTGGAAACACTAAATAAATTTATCGAAACAAGTGTTGCGATAATAATCAGCATCATTATTTTTTTCATTTTTCTTCTCCTTTATTTTATTACTTCACAAAACTATAATTATCTTTCGTATTATTCCACCAGTCAGCCGAAGCTTGTGTTTATCGAAGGACGAAGGTTGTACGGATCTAACACGTTGTTCTTTGGAAGGATCTCCACTTATAATGAGATTCTTCGTAAGAAATTCTTCGAAGATTTCCTCCAGCCTTCGCCAGCTTCGGCTTGGCAAGCAGAAAGACAGTCTGTTAGCATTTTATTTTTTCTATTCATTAAATGTTTTTATTTTGAAATATCCATTTTTGAAATAAATATCTTCAATTTGTACAATTTTTAATTTATCATTCAAAAATTGCTGCAAGAAAAAAGTGATTGTCGGGTGCTCGTACTGCAAATATTTAAGGCTTGGTAACTTCTTAAAACGCAAATATCTATCTATAATCCAGTTTGTTTGTACTTCTATAAATAGCATACCATTATGGTAATCTTTATAAGTAATCTCCAAATTTATATTTGTTGATATTGGATTTTCATTTTTATATCTAAATTTTATACGTTCGCCTAATATCTCAATATTTGAAACGAAGTCAGGGATCATCTCATTTGCAATACATATATCAACAATTTCCGAGATAGTAATTCTGATTTCTGCCATGATCCGCTCCTCATTAAATATTCTATGGTAAAATTTTTTGAAGCTATTATTATTTGCAAGTAAATAATCGTTAAATTTTAGAATCGATCCTTTTGGTAAAGTAGATTATATCTTTGTGTTTTATATAATTTTTATCAATAAAAAATTGCATTGAGTAATCATTCCAATCTTCAATTAAACAGGCAAATATTTTTATATTGTTAGAAAGAAAAAAATCTTCAGATTTTTTCATTAAAGAAGAAGCAACACCTTTGCCTCTGAATTTGGGTAGAACGGCAAGTCGATTGATCCAGCCCTTGCGTCCATTGTGGGTCGCTATAATTGCACCTACAAGCTTTCCTGTTATCTCAGCAACATAGAAACGGTTATTCTTTAATTGTAACTGTCTCTTTATATTATCTTCTGAATCTCGACCTTCAGGTTTATATGGAAGTGAAGATTTTACCCATATATTTATCAAGGATTCATATTCAGATGGTTTTAAAACTCGTATGGTAACTTCTATGTTTTCCATTAATCCTCTTATCCTGAAAGTAATTCACATGCTTCGTTAATGGTAATTACCTCAAGATGATTATCGCTTATAAATTTCATTATTTTATGAAAATCATCTGGCTTACAATTACATGGATGTCCTGCAGTTTCTTCCATTATTCTGTGGAAACCTATTATTATCAAACATTCATTATTTTCTACAGCTTGCAGAATTCTGGCTTCTGCATTTTCAGCAGAATAACATGATAGATAAGGGTAATAACCCAAGTCTGTGCGATCTATTGGTGCATATGTAGTAATATTCAAGCTTGTTCTAACATTTTGATAATATTGAAGAATTATATCATAATGTTCCTGACTTGCTTTTCCGCTTGGAAGAGCAAAAGTAGAATGACTTAAACCATGATCAATAAGGTTTAACCAATCTTGATGGATCTCATATTCAACTATTTCTATTGGTACAGTAGGAAGTGTAATGTGATGAAGGGTATGCCCAGCAGTTTCCCAAGAATGTTCAAATTCTAATTCTTCTACCTGTAACCATGTTAAACTAATTTCATTGCCAATAATTCCCGTGTTGATCACGTTTGTAGCTCTAAACCCAAATTCTTCCATGATTGGAAGAGCTGTATAATAAATGCTTTTGTGTCCATCATCAAAAGTTATGATAACGTATGTTTTATCTGATCTAAACCCAGTTGTTACTTCACAGCTTAACAGCAGGAATACAATAAATAAACTAATCCATTTCATATTCAATTATTGTTTGGAAGCCAATGATATAATAATCATCTCCAATGGAAGGGTTGAAATAACTGAAGTTTGAAGCTAATGACCAATAAGGCAATATATTATAAGAACTAATTAGATTTATTTCTCTATCAAAACCCATTTCTGAATTCCAATATTTATATAAAATCGTGTTTGTGGTTTTTCTAAGTACAAATTCTATAAAAGAAGTTGATTGCCATTCTTTATCAATATCCCAATCATAGATAGTATATAGATAATTAGTTCCAATATTTATATTTGAATGAAGACAGAAAATTAGTTCCGACAAGTCTACAAATTTTTCATGAGATGGTCTAGCGGAGTTAGTAGAAGTAAGATTTTCATAAACTGATGAATTGTATATTTCAAATTTTCCCAGTTTAGAGGTTAATTCAAATCCTGCAGCGTGCATTGGATAATTAAAAATTCTATCGCGTTTACAGTAAATATAATAAAGATCAAAATTGTGATCTGTGTTAGAATATCCTAATGAGAATTTACCAATAGCACTATTAAAGGAATTTCCTCCCACCATTCCTGATAAATTGAAGTTCCCAAAATACCGGATTGATTCAAAACCTCGGAATTTATAATCTTCAATAACAGGTTTATCGTAATATGAGGAATACAGATTCTTAATGAAAATCTTTGATCCATTACCTATCTCGAGCTGGTCAAATTTATAAATGAAATCCCAGTTATTTTTATGAAATACAATTCCAGTGTTTTCCAATTCCAGTTGTTCTGAGAATAATACTTTTCTATAAGTAAGATCAAACCAGATATTTACATTATCTTCTATTTTAAAGTTCCAACCGGCTTTAAAAATATTTTTTTCCAGATAACTATTTTGGTTATCGTCCTGATATGGGTGGTAATCTGTTCCGAGGAAAGAACAAAATTGATAATGGAATGAACTAGCATCAAAAAATTCGATAAAATTAAAAGAATAAATATTAACACAAATGATAAATAGAATAATAACCATATTTTTTTTCATTATTAACTCTACTTTATTTCAAATGTTTAGACGCAAATCGGAAGACACGGTTGAAACTTTTATCTACTTCTTTCTCAAGTTTTTTAGTAGGCGGGAATGGAATTACGTGATCATAATTATAATTGAAATCCATAACTTTAACTTTTGTTGGAATTTTATTGTCAGAGCCTTTTAGTGTATTCAAAACTTCTGAAGGTGGAACAACAAAATCCTTTTTAAGAGCGATAGCAGATATTTGTTTATGGAGTTCCTTAAAACGTTTTTCTCTGAAGTTCTGCATTTTGTGGAATTCCAACATGCTTTTAAAATATTTACCGACAGGATGGAGATCACTGAAATAATGTTTTAATCTATCATCTTTCTTTAGCTCTGCTTCCAATCGTTCAATGTAGAAAGAATAAACAGAAATATTAGCCTCACTATCTAATATGTATTTTGAAGCTGCATTCATTCTATTCAGGGTAGGTCCACCACAGAAATTGAACAATTTTGATTTTGAGAGATAATTGTAAGAGTTTGTAAGCAAGATAATGTTTGCTAAAAACGATCCGATAGAATAGGCAAAGAAATCAATTGAAGCTTTCTTCTTTATTTGTGGATGTAAACCAGATCTGATCACATGGATCAGTTGCATTACATCGTAAAATGATTGAAGACCGGACCATAAGAATCTTTGTGGATGGAATTGCAATCTGGCACTAAGTGCGATATTGGCAAAAGATGAGTTTGCAACATTTGGAAAGATTTTCTTCCTCTCCTTATTTGCTGTTCTCAAGAATCTTGGATCTATCCATTTAGCTGGAGTTCTATTCATATGAAAAGCGATAGGGAAGAGGATCACCTGCTTATTGGTTTGTTCCATTAATTTATAAGCCCAGGGAAGATATTTGCTCCAATCTTTCTCGTTAAGACCATGTAATAGGATTATTGTGCCATTAGTTTTAACTTTCCTTATTCTATCTCTCCCCGTTTTTTTATTTTTTTTAATCTCAATTGGGGTTAGAATACTGTAATTAAAATTTACATTTTCCTTAATTTTAGAATCAGGAGTTTCGATAATTTCATTCAAATGAGGTGCATCTAATTTACTTGTGAGATCATAAGTGGTATTGAATTTAATATTATGTTCATAACACTGATACGATTCTTCACCCGGTAAAAGTTTATGATTAAATGATTCAAATGGAATATTTATTACGCGTGTTCCTAGTTCAGGAATATCGATCTTTTTATCTGTTAAATTAAATCTACTTTTTAATAAATTATAAATTTCTAAATAAGTCATTTTGTCTCCAAGATCATTAGAAAATTAGTTTTGTTAGTAACGAATTAACCAATGTGATAAGAAATGCTGCAATAGCTGCTGTGAAGCAACCTCTCAATTTAAATTTGGGTACAAATTTAGAAACAATGAGCAGACAGAATCCATTAACGAAAAATGTAAACAAACCAAAAGTAATAAATGTGATTGGAAATGAGATGAAATCGAGAACAGGCTTTATAGTTATGTTAACCAATGCCAAAACAAGAGCTGCCACAATGGCTGCAAAGAAATTATCTATTACAAAAAGTCCAGTAAGACGTCCAACTGTATAGATCGAGAAAGAAAGAATTAAGAATTTTAGTATTACATCCTGCATGATCAGGTCATTACCATTCTCTTAATTTGAGAATTTCCTTAAAAAGGCTGGAATTTCCATTTGTTTATCCGGGAATACACTGTTTTTTTCATCAGTTCTTCTATTCAAGTTCAAAGAGTCAGAATTTCTTATTCTTTGCAGAGTACGTCCAATATCTTCCGAATCATCTTCTTTATCATGGATTATCGTTTCACGTTCGTATACGGTTGTATTAGGTGTATCAAGTCCGGTAGTGATCAGGGTTACTTTGATCTTTCCTTCCATCGCATCATCTATAATAATTCCAGTAATAATATCTCCGTCATCACCTGTTTGTTTAACGATTTCATTTGTAATTAGCTCAAACTCATCCATTTTAAAATCTTTACCGGCAGTTATATTAATTAGAACACCTTTGGCATTTTCTATTAGAATATCAGAGAGCAGGGGATTGTTCATAGCTTTTTGAGCTGCATCTACAGCTCTTTGATCTCCATCTCCTTCGCCAGAACCCATCATTGCAAGACCACGATTTTTCATTACAGTTTGTACATCTGCAAAATCTACATTCATGTAACCGCTGAAATGAATAATATCAGAAATAGCTTTTGCGGCTTCATAAAGAATATTGTCAGCTTTTGTAAAGGCGTCGATAACAGTCATATCAGGGAATATTTCAGTAAGTTTTTCGTTTGGGATTACGATAAGAGTATCAACATTCTCACGAAGTTTTTTAATCCCATTCTCAGCATTGATCATACGTTTCTTGCCTTCACTTTTAAATGGTCTGCTCACAATACCAATTGTTAATATTCCCATCTCACGAGCAAGTGCGGCAATAACAGGTGTTGCACCAGTTCCTGTCCCTCCACCCATTCCAGCTGCAATAAAAAGCAGGTCAGTACCCTTTAAATTGTTTTTAATATCTTCTCGAGATTCTTCTGCTGCTTTACGACCTTTATCCGGATTTGCTCCTGCACCAAGCCCTTTTGTTAATTCTCTTCCAAGTTGAAGTTTGACTTTAGCTTTTGATTTTTTCAAATCAATTATATTAGTATTTGCAACGACAAATTCTAAACCGTGCAGGTTATATCCGATCATAGTACCAATGGCATTACCGCCAGCACCACCAACACCAATGATTTTTATATGTGTACCAAAAGGTATTTCATCATGATTCAGGTCTAATTCTAACATATAACCTCCGAAAATATACTAATTTATATTTTAAAAATAATCTTTAAATATCTCTTTAATTTTATTCCAAAAATTTGCAAATGAATTGCCTATTTTTATACTGCTTATTTTATCATCTCTACTCTGAAGTTCATTATAAACGTAATAAAGTATGCCTACGCTTGTTGAGTATTTTGGGTTTTCCAGTCTTTCGGTAGGTCCGGCTAAATCGGTTAGATTTGGATAACCGATCTTGGTTGGCATATTAAATATTTGATCGGCAAGTGTAGAGCTATTGCTTAGAAGAGAAGCACCACCTGTAAGTACAAGCCCGGCAGTAATTAGATTAAGGTCATGGTGTTCACTTAGAATTCTATAAGCACCTTCAAATATTTCTCGCATTCTGGCTTCGATAATCTCTGTCATATATTTTAATTTCTTCTTTTTTGGTTCTCTGCCACCAATTCCTTCGATCTCTATAAGCTTATCATCAGGGATCTGTCCTGAAAGCGAATTACCCAATTCTATCTTGAGTTTCTCTGCATTATAAGGTGAAGTATGCAGTCCGACAGAAAGATCATGCGTAATGTTCTTACCGCCAATTGGAAGAACAGCACTGAATCTTATACTGTCTTTAAAGAATATTGCAATATCAGTTGTTCCACCACCAATATCAATAATAATGGAACCCAGTTCTTTTTCCACATTATCTAGAACTGCATGTGAAGAAGCTATTGGTTCAAGATAGGTCTCTTCAACTTTGTATCCGGCAATTTCAATACATTTATTTATGTTCCTAAGTGCATTTATGTCTGCCATTACTATATGGACATGTGCAGAAAGGTTGAATCCACTCATATTCACAGGATTCATTATACCATCCTGATCATCGATCTTGAAATATTGAGGGATTGCATGAATAATTTCCAGCCTTTCATTTCCCTGTTGTATTTTTACATTATTTTTGGAATTTGAAATAACATTTTCTACATGCTGCTGATCTATATCACAAGGATGAGTACCGGAGGTTAGGGAAATTCTACCAATTGTATTCTGGCTTTTAATATGTTCTCCAGCAATTCCAACATAAATATTCTTAGCTTTTATAGTTGCCATCTCTTCGGCTTCATTAATTGCGTCACTCATAGATTTGGAAGCCTTCATAATATCAACAACAATACCGTTAATCATGCCATCGGATTTACTGGTGCCAATTCCTTTAACTTCTAATTTATTTTCTTCGTTTATTTGTGCGATAATAACACAGATTTTGGTCGTTCCAATATCTATTGCTGTAATCACTTGACCAATTTTCATATCTCCTCCGACCTGATCACAAGCTGATCTTTGAATCTCAGGTCTATTATCGTACCCTTTTCAAAAGTACGATTTTGCTCCAAAAAAATGAGTCTCTTAAGTTTCTCTTCGATTTCATTTTCACCTAAAACAATTCTATACCCGATGTTTGCATTCACAAAAATTAGATTTTCATCTTTTAAGTAGAACTCGGAAATACTATTAATAAAATCCGGATCTACATTTGCAAATTTTTCTCTTAAAAAAAATATCTTTTCAATAAGAATATTCTCAACTCTTTTTCCGATAATGATCTCAGCATCAGGAATTTTAGTTCCGATTACCGGCAGAACTTCATTCTCATAAAAATTCACATTATCAAGTACAACTCTATTTTTATCAATAGGGAAGATAATGCCGCGCTCTGTTCGGAAAAAGAACACTCCCCTTTTTTCACTAATTTCAATTTTTAATTTATTTGGGAATATCCTGGAGACCTTGATACTTTCGATCCTTACAATGTTTTCATATTTTTTTAGTACATCTTTTTTAGAGATAGAATACAAATTCATATTAATAAAATCATTACAGATATTTTTTAGAAAATCTGTTTCCAAATTTACATTTCCACTTATCTTAATATATTTCACTTTGAAAAGATCAAGCTTAGTAAACAGGCTGTTTATGCCAATATAAGTTCCATAAATTAGTACAATAAGAACTAAAAAGAAAAAGAAATATCTACTTGAACCGGATCTTTTTTTCTTCATTAATTTATTACCTTTATCTCCAATTGCAGTTCAATGCCTTTTTGTTTTTTCACTGCTTTCTGAACTATTTTAATTAATTCATTAACATCATTGAATGTAGCACTTCCTTTATTAATAATGAAATTTGCATGTTTCATACTGATCTGTGCTTCTCCTATTTGCAATCCCTTTAAGCCGCATTCTTCAATCAACTGTCCGGCAAATTTACCTTTTGGATTCTTAAATGTACTGCCTAAATTAGGATAATCGTAAGGGTGTCTCTCAAATCTTTTGGAAATAATATCCTCTTTATCAGCTAATATCTTCTTTTTAGTTTTCTTATCTAATTTAAAGGCTGCTCTCACAATAAAACCTTCTATTGATGTCGTTCTGTATCCGAATTCAAGGTCTCTGCAATCGATTTTTATTACTTCTCCCTCTAGGTTAATGTACTCAACCCAATATAGATAATCAAAGATACATTTTTCAAAAGCTCCGGCATTCATGTGAATTGCTCCGCCTATATGTGCCGGAATCCCGGAAACAAATTCCATTCCGCCTAATCCACGCTGCAGGGCTTTATCTATAAATGAGCTGATTTTCATATTGGATGATACGGTAACAATTTTGTTATCCACCTGAAAAATTTCAGGTAGATAAGCATCCAGAATAATCACTCTATTTCCAACATTCCCAAATAAAATATTTGAGCCACCACCAACGGGAAGTATCTTCAAGTTCTGTGCATTTGCTTCCTTAATAATTAAAGATAGATCACTAACATTCTGTGGTGCAAGAAGATAAGTGGCATTACTACCGATCTTAATGTTGGAGTATTTATATAATGAACTCTTTATAACAAATGAAGTTAGCATTTTACTGTCAAACATTTTTTCCATTTTTACTCAATTTAATTCTTTTTACTTAAGAATTTCTCACCAAATTTGTATATACTCCCTGCACCCATCGTGATGAGAATATCTCCAGGTTTGGTAACTTCTTTAATTTTATTTATAATATCATCATTAGATTGAACATAATGAACATTTTTATGTCCAGATTGAATTGCTGCATCGGAAATCAGTTTTCCGGTAACACCCGTTATTGGTTTTTCTCTAGCGGGAAAAATTGGAGTAATGAGAAGTACATCAGATTGAAAAAAGGAGCGTCCGAAATCCTCATAAAAGTCTTGTGTTCGTGAATATAGATGCGGTTGAAATGCAACAACTATCCGGTTTGAAATGCTATCTCTCACACCCTTAAGGGTTGCTTCGATCTCAGTTGGATGATGTGCATAATCATCATATAATATCACTCCATTTTTTTCACCCTTATATTCAAATCTGCGAAAAACACCATTGTATTCTGCTAATCCTTTTTGTATTGATTTGAATGGAATGTCCAATTCAAGCCCTGTTGCAACAGCCAGCAGTGAATTAAGGATATTATGCTCACCCAATGCCTTCAAATTGATGCAGCCAAGCTCATTGCCATTATAAACGGCTGTATAACTGGTTTCAAAATTGTTGAATTTAACATCGACAGCACGAACATTTGCCTGTTGTGAAAAACCGTAAGTGAGTATTTCTTTATTTATTCTCGGGATGATCGATTGAACACCATGATCATCCAGACAAGCGATGACACTGCCAAAGAAAGGAACCTTATTAGCGAATTCTACAAATGCATCTTTCACACCTTCCAGATCTGAATAACAATCCAAATGATCTGCTTCTATATTTGTAATACCGGCAATTATCGGGCTGAGTGTAAGGAAGGAACGATCAAACTCATCAGCCTCTACCACAATATATTTGCCTGAACCAAGAAGGTTATTAGAACCATAGTTCTTCACGATCCCGCCAACAATTACAGTTGGATCTAGTGAAGCTGCCGATAACACACTGCCAACCATTGAAGTTGTGGTTGTTTTGCCGTGAGTTCCGGCAATTCCAATACCATAACTCATTCTCATAATTTCACTTAGCATCTCGGCTCTGCGAATTACAGGGATTTTTTGAGAGAGCGCAAATGCGATCTCGGGATTGTCATCTTTCACGGCTGATGATTTTACAACTACATCAGTATCTTTGATAGTATCTGCGTTGTGTCCCTGCGAAATGATCGCTCCTTTTTGTGCAAGATGCTCTGTGATTGCGCTTAGAGCAAGATCAGAGCCGCTTATTTTGAAACCTTGATTTAATAGAAGCTCTGCAATACCGCTCATGCCAATACCACCAATTCCAACAAAATGTATTTTCTTGGTTCTTCCTAACATCTATTCTCCTTTTGCATAATAATTCATGATCGTACCCGCAATATTCTTTGCAGCATTCGCGTGCGTAGTTGAAGTAAAATTATTCTTAATATCATCTATATTTTCTAACATTCTAAGTACTGTATCTTTCAAAATCATTGAGTCTAAATTTTTCTGCTCGATTATATTTGCAACGTTCTTTTCTTTTAATTCCAGCGCATTAAAATATTGATGATTTTCTGCAGCAGAGGGAAGAGGAATCAATATTGATGGAATTTTCTTTGTCTCCAGTTCTGCCAGACTTAATGCACCTGCACGAGCAATTGCCAGATCGACTGAATTGTAAATTTTCCCGATCTCATTTGTGAAATCAAAAGCATAAACACCTTTTGTATCTTTTACTTTAGGATAAAATTTATTGAAACTAAATTTCCCAATCTGCCAGATTATTTCGAAACCTTTCTTTAAAATATCATCAATAATTGGGAAGAATGCTTTATTCAAAACTACAGAGCCCTGACTTCCTCCAAAAAGGAATATCTTCTTTGTATCTGCTTTCAAACCGAGTTTCTCAAAATCAATTGTATCTTTCTCAATTACAGCATTTTGATTTATCGGATTTCCAGAATAAACTGCAATTTCTTTGGGTAAATGTTTTTTTGCATCGTGATTTCCCAAGAATACTTTTACAGCATATTTACTAAGTATCTTTGTAGTTGCACCCGGATAACTATTTTGCTCCTGCAGGAAGATAGGTGTTTTTTGCAAGTGAGCAGCATAGCCAACCGGACCACTAACAAATCCACCGGTTCCCAAGAAGGCATCTGGTTTAAATTCGTGTATAATTTTTTTAGCATCAAGGATACTTTTTATCAACTTGAATGGAAATTTAAAATGTGCAAAAGTAATTTTACGGTAAAACTTTTGAACATTTATTTCAGAAAAATCAATTTCATGTTTCTTTGCCAGCTTTTGTTCCATGCTGTTCCTGTTCCCAACAAAGAGAATTTGAACTCCTTCTTTCATAAGCTCATTAGCTATAGAAATTGCAGGAATAATGTGTCCTCC
>JAYEKK010000275.1:0-1836 GCA_034660955.1 Candidatus Cloacimonadota bacterium
CAAAATAGATCTATGCTAATTATGAACAAAATTTTCGATTAGTTAAATTGTGAATAATAATGTTTTCAAAGTTCTCCATTAATTTTAAGATTGATTTTGCGTATTCATCAAAAGTATCATAATCCATAGTGGAAGGAAATGAACCATGCGCAATATTGTTACGAATATTTACAAGAGCGTTTAAATGATGTCTATAGGGGACGAGAAAAGAAACATCGAAACAAAGATGGGCTGAAATATTTTCTAAAATGTCAAAATTCAAATTTGATTTAGTATCAATATTTCTCTCGCTTTCAGAAAACTCGACAATATCATCCAGGCCATTTAAAGCTAATTTGGCAATACATTTTTTCTTTTCGAAGTTTATTCCACCTGTGAGAGGCTTTAAAGAAGGAGACCATAAATATCCTAACATCTCAGCCTTCAATTCCCTGTTTTTTGTTCCAGAACGTTCAATATATTCCAAATATAGCTGGCATACTTCTTTAACATATCCCTCCCAATTTGCATAAAGCAAGGGGATTGCCATTCGAGTAACAGTTAATTCGAGTGGTTTACCAACATAGTTGAGCAAAACACGCCGTAAATTTGTAATTTCGAATCGGCGCTTATCTAAATTTTCTGAAATTTCCTCTTTTGTAACTTCAACTATTCCCATTCACGTCCTCATTTTTCAAAAAAGGATTTTGCAGATTCAATTCTTCGCTGCAGCTTAGATTTTACATTTGCACCAGGACCTGTATTTTCCAGAAAATTCGAATCTTGTTTGAAATTTATAACCCGATTTTTCAAGTCGTCTTTAGATAGGCCACGTATAAAGTCTATATTATTTGAAATACCAATAGAAACGGCCTCATAAACATACACAGAGAATGCGCCCATGTGTTTACCATTTTTATAGTATCGCCAAGCATCCTCTCCTATTGCAGGCTCAATGAGTTGAAAAGTTTCTTTGAATAATTTCTCTTCATAATCTTTATTGAAATCTCTTTCTTCCTCTAAAATTTCACGAACATAATCAGTAATGAAAGGTTCGACATCGTGGTCAAATTCTTTGTATGCATTTTTCATTGTAAAAAATCTTAGTATTAACCCTCGATCAAACATTGTATTTTTTTGATATTCAGATAAGGGTAAGCTGTCAGAAAATGGGGAAAAAGAAGCCAATTTGTCTATCCAATCAACAAAATATGGGCTCATCGCACGAAAAATACAATTCCTAACCTCTTGCTCGGTAAGCTCAGAACCCCCAGTATTCAACCTTTCAAAGACTTCATACTTCATTTTAGGTTTGCTGCCGGTTTTAATAACTTCTACTCGGCATCCCGCCCGTTTGATGGATAAACGAGCTTTGAGACTCAAATCATTAAACAGAACACCATCCAGAGAAGGTAGCTGAGGCTTGCGGCCAACCCTTACAAGGTTCGATGGAGGCATTTGTTCTCCATCTGCATTTTTCAAGAGGCCCATGAATTCTAAAACAGTTGACACTCTTTGCAGACCGTCAACAAGCTCCCATACGCCGCTTTCATCTTCGGCAACAAAAATGGCAGGAGTCGGAATGCCAAGTAAAATTGACTCAATGAAGCGAGATTTCTGGGTAGGCTGCCAACGGAATAGTCGTTGGTATTCAGGAGTGATGATTAGCTCTTTGTTTTCATAAAGGTTAGCAATTTCACCAAAACTGATATCGAGCTTGTCGGTACGAATTTCATTCCGCCCTCCAACGATTTCGTCATCAATATTTTGTCTTCTATCTTTCACAATTTCCTCCTGATTGGATAAGTATATCGTCTTCTCAGTGACTTGCAGTAGGCTTCGTTTTCAAGGCCAACG
>JAYEKK010000276.1:0-1836 GCA_034660955.1 Candidatus Cloacimonadota bacterium
GCAGATATTTGAGCGCAATTATAAAGCCTTTACAACTGGTAAAAGTATTGGTGAAGGTCACACTGAAAGAATTTTTTATTGCAAAGTGAGTGGGTAATATGCGGCAGCCGTTAATATCAATGTCAACAACTGTTAGAAATCCCGAAAGACTTCAGGGGTTTCTTGCTGTATTAAAACAAATAGAGGGAGAATCCTTCAATTCTGCTACACAGGAAAAGTATCAAATATTACTTATAAAGCATAGGCTTTATCGTCCGACCAAAATTCCTAAGCAATACATTGATTTATTTAAAAATTCCGCTGAAGATATAAGTTATGATGCCGCCGAGAAAATATTTTACATTCAGAAGTATGAAGATTCTCCCATGAGGGGGAGACAATCAGTTAACCCGTTGAATAAATTAGGGTTTTGCCTTGCTAAAGACAGTTTAGGAGCGATTCAAATAACACGGCTTGGCAATCTTTTTTTATCGGATGAAGCAGATTTGGGGTATATATTTTTTAAAAGTATGTTGAAATTGCAATTGCCCAATCCGTTGTCAGATGATTTTACCAGCAAACAAGGTTTTAATGTGCGCCCGCTTATTGTCACTATGCATTTAATGAAAGAGGTTTCAGGGTTAACTCAAACAGAATTTTCGTTATTTGTCCCGACTTTAACTAATTATTCGAAGATTAAACGTTATGCCGAACTTATTTGTAAACGGAGAGCATTGAAAGGAAAGAAAGCAATTGAATCTTTTGATAAAAAATTCCTAAAAAGTTTTTATAAAAGCAAAATTTTGACCGATAAACAATTGAGTAATCCTTTTGAGTATGGTGATAACTTGATGCGATATTTTCGTTTGACAAAATATTTTCAAATTATTAAAGGGCCATTCGGAGGATGGAGAGTTAACCTTGAACCATCCAGAATTAAAGAAATAGAGCAGCTTTTATCGCTTTATGATGGATCTGCCATGGAATTTAAAAATCTTGATGAATATATTGAGTATTTAACCGATATCAATCAGCCGGCTCTGCCTTGGGAGTTAGACAAGGAAAAATCTGGCGATATCGTTCGATCGTTAACAGAACTCCTTAAAAGAGATTTCGAGAGTCTTGATATTGAGAATAAAAGTAAAGTAAGAAAAGAATATGAAGCCCTGACGATTATAACTTTGACTGATTTTGATTCAAAAGAGTTGGAAAGCTTAATAAATAAATTGCGTTCTTTTCGACTGGAAATTATCCAACTTTCAAAAGATACTAAGTTAAAAAGAAATATTGAAAAATTAAAGTCTACGATTACTGATTTAAAGGATAAAAAGAAATTACGAAATATTGATCCGGTTGGATTTGAATACATAATTGCCGAATGTTTTAAAATTATCGATGATGAAATTGAAATCAAACCCAATTGCATTTTAGATGACAATGGTAACCCCATAGGTTTTGCACCCGGAAATCGTGCAGATATTGAGGGGTACTATAATTCATTTAACAGTATTTTTGAGGCTACTCTGGACGTTTCACGGCATCAAGTTTATCGAGAAAGCATACCTGTAATGCGTCATTTGAAAGACTTTAGCATCAAAAATCCTGATAAGCCTTCTTATTGTATTTTTATTGCGCCTAAAATTCATGACGATACGGTTAATTATTTTTGGTATGCTGTAAAATTTGGATTTGAAGGCAATCGCCAAAAAATTGTTGTTTTGGATTTAGAACATCTCATTAAGATTTTAGAATGTTTTATAAGCGTGGTCGAAAACAATAAGGAGTTTGGGCATAATAATTTAAGAGATTTGTTTGAGTCAGTAGTAACGGTTGCTGATTCTAAAAATTCAAGCGTTG
>JAYEKK010000277.1:0-8233 GCA_034660955.1 Candidatus Cloacimonadota bacterium
GAATTGATCCTACCTATAAGGGCGTATATAATGACATGGGACATTCTTATAGTCAAAAAGGTAATTATGATGAGGCAATTGAATGTTATAAGGGTGCATTGAAAATTGATCCTAATAATGCAGAAACTCATCTCAACATGGGAAATGATTATGGAAGAAAAGGTAATTATAATATGTCATTATCTTCTTACCAAAAAGCAATTGAGGTCAATCCTGATTATGCTGAAGCTTACTATGGAATTGGAATTACTTCTATTAATACTGAAAAATATAATAAAGCGATCGAAAATTTTCAGAAAGCTGTTGAGATTAATCCTGAATATATTGACGCTTTTGTACAAATGGGTAGAGCTTATATGGAAAAAGGAGAGTATGATAAAAGTGATAATTGTATAAAGAAAGCAGCTGCTTTAGGAGATAAGGGTGCCCAAAGATTTTTAAATGAACAAGGGATTTCATGGTAGATACTAATGAATAATATCGAAAAGATGTGTAATATCTGTGGTAAATTAATTGGAGAATTTGGGGATATAAAAGAGAAAAGATGTATATTGCATTGTGAGAAAGATGATTGGTTTGAAAAAAAAGAATTATTAAGTGGTAGTAACAGCATTACTACATATGTTGATTGGAGTAAGAGTTCACAAAATATTATAGAATTCTGGCATCAGATAAGAGAATTTATAAATGAACAAAAGTATGAAATAGAATTCTATGAGATTTTCTTTCCAAAATTTGAACAAATAAATCCTTTAAAAATAAAACATGGTAAAATGCATGATGGTACACAAACTTGTATAATAACAGAAAATAATTTACACTTTTGGGAAAAGGGTACACCTAGGATTTTTAATAGACCAGCAAAATTCACAAATTGTACTTTTTTAGGGAAAGCGGATTTTTCACATATAATATTTGAGAATGCAGTAAATATCCAAAATTCAACTTTTACAAATAATATCCAGATTAATAATAGCCAATTCAAAAATCAATTATATTTTTGCGATGATACAAAATTAAACGAGTTAAGAATAGATTATTTAACAAAAATTAGCAAGTTGAAATTAGAAAATATTACTCTTTCAAACGATTTATTTATTAAGTCACCTGAAATAATCAAATTGGAAATAGTTAATAACAAAAAGATAAATAAAATCAGAATACATGATTCAGAAATTAACTCAGTAATAATTAAATCAAATAACTTAATAAATGACTTAATATTAAAGAGTACAGTCATTAAGGAAAAAGTAAATATTTCAGAAAATTGCGAGAATATAATAGATAACTTTGAAATTATTGATTGTACTTTTAAAGATGACTCTTTTATCGTCATTAAGAAAATGATTTTCAATAATTTTTCGATAATTGAAAATGATAATATTTCAGATGCATTTTGTTTACACGATACAAAAATCAACAAAAAGATTAGATGTGAATTTCAAGTAGAATTAAAAGATGAAAATAGAAAAAGAATTTCAGTAAAAGAAGCTAAAGCAAAAATAAAAGAGCTCAAGACTTGTTAAGAGAAATATAATATGAAAGACTTAAAGCATGGACAAATTTTTGAGAGATTAGGTGAGATTAGATTAGGGACAATCATTCTAATTATTCTTATTGTTCTCATCTTGCTTTTGCACTTTTTACAAATTGGACATAATGTGATATTTGTTTTAATGGCATCTATTTTTATGTTTCTTGGAAGAAAGCTTGGGTGGATGTTATCAAAAAAGTTTCTCTACACTTTACCATCAACTATAGCTTTAACCTTATCTATTCTCTGGGGTTTTGTTATTGCAACAGGTATGTTCATTTTGATTAGTTGGCAAAGTCCGATACTAATTCTACGTATTATTATGGGTTATGCTCTTGGTTCTTATGTATCTATACCTAATTTTGGACTACTTGACGAAACCAGATTACCTGAAGGTGGACAACTTAAGAAGAGAGATACATTGATTTCTTTTTGGTCTGCCATTTCTTATATTTTAGTAATGATTTTATTATCGTTATGGAGTTCAATAAAAACATGAATACTATCGAATTGATTTTAGCAAGCAGTTGGATGCCGGAAGAAAAGAATGGTAAGAAACAATAAACTCCCTCCCAGTGGAATAAAAAAGATTCCACGGGATAAATTTAATTCCCCCTTGCAAAAAAGGTGGAAGAGAATGGGAAGATGAAATCCCTTGCAACTCCCTTTTACAAAGTGAAAGTGAGAAATGCAGGAAGAAATCTAGCTCAAAGCTCTTGCTTTGAGAAAAGAATGACCTCACCCCAACCCTCTCCTGAGAGGAGAGGGAGTGAATGGAAGAAAAGAGATTTATGAGTTTTAGGGGGCTTGCCCCGGCAAGCCCTTACAGGATGTATCGAAGGATAGTGAAAGAATCGAAGTTGTTATCTTGACACTTCGATACGATACTTCGTATCTACTCAGTGTGACAGTAGATTATTGAGAATAGAAGTGATAATCTTGAAACCTTGCGAATGGTTTTGACCTTCGCAATGGTTGATAAAAAATTAAAAGGAGAAACCCATGGGACAAAGAGGTAATTGGAGTAGTCGTCAGGCGTTTATTTTAGCGGCAATCGGTTCAGCAATCGGTTTGGGAAATATTTGGCGTTTTCCGTTCAAATGTTATGAATCTGGTGGGGGCGCATTTCTTATTGCATATCTCATAGCAATGTTAACAGCCGGAATTCCATTAATGATTCTGGAGCTAAGTTTTGGTCACCATTTCAAACTGGCTGCACCACTCTCATTTTCTAAAGTAAATAAGAAATTTGAGTGGATCGGCTGGTGGGCGGTGATAGTTGGTTTCATGATCACAACTTATTATGCTGTGGTTATGGCTTGGGGTTTAAATTATACTGTATTCGCTACCACACAAGCCTGGGGAAAGGATACAGGTGATTTCTTTTATAATCATTTTTTAAATTTAACAAGTGGTCATTTTGACTTTGGTGGAATTCAGCTTCCTATAGTTATTGCACTAGTGGTAAGTTGGATATTAATTGTTGGAGCTATCTGGAAAGGTGCAAAAACTGTCTCTAAAGTTGTCTATTTTACTGTTTTTGTCCCCTGGTTACTTCTTATTCTATTTGTTATTCGTGGAGTTACTCTTCCCGGTGCTATGGATGGATTGAAATTTTATCTTACCCCGCATTTTGAGAAGCTTTTGGATCCAAGTGTTTGGGTTGCGGCTTACGGTCAGGTCTTTTTCTCGCTTTCTATCGGTTTTGGTATCATGATAGCTTATGCGAGCTTCCTACCCAAAAAAAGTGATATAATAAACAGTGCACTCATTATTGCCTTGAGTGACGGTGCAACTGCTTTCATCGGCGGGTTTGCAGTTTTCGGAGCTTTGGGATATTATGCAAAAATGACCGGACAAGTCGTTGAGAACGTTCTTAAGGGTGGACCAGGATTAGCATTTGTAACTTATCCTGCTATTATTAATATGCTCCCAATGGCAAAAATATTTGGAATATTATTCTTTCTAATGTTGCTAACTTTAGCAGTTGATTCTGCATTCTCTTTGGTGGAAGCGATTTCCTCATCGCTGCAGGATAAATTCGGCTGGACTCATAAAAAGGCAAATTTGATAACAGCCGGTTCAGCATTTATTATTGGAATTTTGTTCACAACAGGTGCCGGACTTTACTGGCTGGACTTGGTAGATAAATGGCTGGAAGTTTTCGGACTTTCGATGGTTGTTTTAGTTGAATGCATTGTTCTTGCCTGGTTCTTTAAAATTGATGAACTCAGAAAATATGCGAATGATTATTCGGAAGTAAAAGTTGGTAAATGGTGGAATTACATTCTTAAGTTTTATGTTCCAATTGCTGTATTTGCTTTGATCTTAACAGATGCGATCAAACTTATTAGAAATGGTTATGAAGGATATCCCACTAAAGCTTTAATGTTTGGCTGGATTATAGTGATAGTTGTTCCAATATTAGCAATTATTATCGCTTCTATTAAAAATAGAGGAGAAATAAAAGAAGTGGATATTCATCATCCATCAAAGCCATTTGTTTCAGATATTGGTTATGTGCGATTACTTAAATATTTTAAAGCTGTACTTTTAGGTGGATTGTTATTGATCGTGATAATTATTTTGAGTAGATTTATCACATCGTTAGCTGTTCTTGTTATTCCGTTAATAACTCTTTTTATCTTTCTTGCATTAATTGGTGGAGCAATATATTTTACCAGAATTTCCATGAAAGAGGGTCATCGTAGAGAAGAATGGGCAGAACAGGCTCTAGAGGATGAATAAATTTCTTAACCCGACTCAGTTCGGCAGCTGCCGAATCGAGTCGAGTTAAAACAAGAAAAGAGATTTATGAGTTTTAGGCTTAACATAAATGTCGGGGCTTGCCCCGGCAAGCCCTTACAAAAAAAGAGGGGTTGATTACCGATTAGCAGAGAGGTTTATATGAAAAAGATAATATTAATAATTCTGCTAATACTAGCTTGCAATACTTTTGCGGAGAACACAGAAAATGAAATTCTTAAACGGAGAGCAAATCGTTATAGAGTTCGTAAGCAATATGAAAAAGCAATTAGTCTTTATGAAACTATTGTGAAGAATGATCCCGATGATATTGTTAACATCCGTGAATTAATATTGATCCTTATTCAGGTATCAAAAATTGATAAAGCAGAAAAACTGCTGAATACATACAAAAAGAAAATGCGGGAAGATTTACATTTTCAACTTACCCTGATGATCTTGTTACATAAAGCAGAATTCAATGAAGCAAAGAGATTAAGTAATAAAATTTTAGATAAACAAATTGGGAATATTAGCAACTATGGAACTATTGCAAAAGTTTTTGAACAATACCGACAATATGAAATTGCAATTGAAATTTATCTTAAAGCTCGCAAAATTGCTGGGGATGAAAATCTGTATGTTCGTGAACTTGCAAATGATCATCATGCACTAAAAAATCATAAAAATGCTGTGCGAGAATTTGTCAGGTTAGCCGAGAACAGGAACTCGTATGCTGCTTTTATTCTCAGCCGATTTAAATCGATGCTAAAAGAAGATATCTCGGTAATTAGGTATATAAAAGATACAGCAGGTAAAAGCGAGAATCCAACAATTAAAGAGATCTATGCACTTTGTCTGGGGGAGATCGGTGAATATGAAAAAGCATTGCAAGAATATGAACATCTTCCTGCAAAAAATCTATTAAAATTTGCAGATCATGTGGAAAAGAATGGAAAAGCTGATGTTGCAATAAGAGCTTATAATATGTTTTTAAATAGAAGTGTAAATATTATTGAAAATGCAAAAACAATGATAAGACTTACCAATATCTATATCATACAAAATGAACTTAAAAAAGCTGAAGAGATTTTACTAAACCTGTATCACAACAAGGATCTTAAATTAAAAAGGAATAGATATAAAACTCGAGCAAACAGGCAATGCCGAGAACTTCTTGCTCAGATCAATCTTATGCGGAACGCTTCCCCAAAAGAGATAATACAATATTTGGAAGAAGCTAAAGATTTTACATTCAATAAAAATGATATAGATGAGATCGAATATAAAATAATTAATCTATTGATAATGAACGAGAATAATGATCTGGCGAAAGAGAAATTAATAAATATTTTGAAAAATGAAAATTCAGGGTCTGATATTTTTAAGAAAGGTTATTATTATTCATTTTTGATCGCAATTATGACCAATGATACAAAATCTGACAGTCTGCTGAGTGAACTTCTCATCAATATTCCAGAAGATGATATAACCAATGATGCTTTGTTGCTTTTCCAATATTTAAATTTGCTTCAGCAGACTAAAGATCAGGAAGATTTTTTGCGTGCAATCAGAAAGTGGAATTTGTATCAAAGATCTGATGCAATAGATGTTTTACGTTCCATTTATGAAAGATCCGAGCTGGAAGAGATGTTATTCCTGGCAGGTGAGTGGGCTATGCAAACCGGTAAAATGGAGCTTGCATCAGAGATATTTTCTCACAAATATTCCAAACCGGATCTACAGCAATATGCAGTTTTAAAACTAGTTGAGATAGAAAAGGATAAAACAAAAAAGAAAAGTTACAGCAGAGGTTTTTTACAAAATAATCCACAGTCGATCTTCTCTCCGCAATTCAGAAGGATTTTGGTGAACGAATGAAGAATTTACTCAATTATATTGTTCCATTTCTTATTTTGATACTTGTTTTCAGGTTTTTCAATTTCATCATGTATTTTGCAATTCGATTTTGGTATGTTTCAATTCCTTTAGCATTATATTTATTCTATGAAATTAGAAAAAGCAGTAAACGAAAGAAATTCAAACAGAATACAGGTCTTGATCCCGATAAGGAAGTAAAATTGAAAGAAGATGCTATCATTGAGGATGAAGAAAATGAATAACCTCACCCCGACCCTCTCCTGTGAGGAGAGGGAGAAAAGAAATTGTCTGGACTTGACTTTACGGGAGTGTAGCGACAGTAGAGTTAAGAACAGATGGAAATGAATAATGTTAAATAAACTTTCCCAACATAATCGTGCAATTTTACAGAATTATCAATATCACCTTAAAGTAGAAAAAGGTCTTTCCAAGAACAGCATTGAAAGCTATGAAAATGATATTTGTAACCTGTTTACACAAGTAGAAAAAGATATTGAAAAAATTACAAATAAAGATATTATTAATTTTTTTGTAACTTTACAGGAGATCGGTCTTACAAATTCAACAATTGCCCGAAAGCGAAGTTCAATCAGATCATTCCTAAAATTTCTGATTGAGGAAGAAGTTGAAATATCAGCAGATGTCGATGATATTCCGAGTATCAAACCCTCCCAAAGATTACCAGATGTACTTAGTGTGAAGCAAATGTTGAAACTATTGGATAGCATTCCTACCGAAAAACCAACTGATATGCGCAATAAGGCAATGTTGGAACTCATGTATGCTTCCGGCATTAGGATCTCAGAGACCATAAATCTTTCCATGCACGATGTATATTGGGAGGATAAAGTAGTAAGAGTTTTAGGAAAGGGTGGTAAACAGCGGATTGTTCCAATTGCACAAAAATCTTTGAATTATCTTAAGGAATATTTTGATTCTGCACGTTCACTATTACGGAAAGATAAGAGTACCGACACACTCTTTCTTAATAGATTTGGAAATAAACTTAGTAGGATGGGTGTATGGAAAGTGATTAATAAACTAACTCAGGAAGCCGGCATTTCCAAGCATGTATCTCCTCATACTTTCCGGCATTCTTTTGCCACACATCTTTTGGAGGCTGGTGCAAATTTGCGAGTTGTACAGATGCTATTGGGTCACTCAAGTATAAATACAACACAGATCTACATTAACATTGATAACACTTTTATTATACAGGAACATCGGCTTTATCATCCAAGAGGATAAGGTTGAATTAGCTAACTAAATAGAATTGTTGACATTAATAATAAATTAAAAAAAATGTCCAAGCTAAAAATAATGGAGGAAAAATGTATAAAAAAATCTTAATTATAACAGTATTATTAATTGCACTGACAATAACTAGTTTATTTGCAGGTAAATCTCTTGAGAGAATTGCAAATGAAAAAGGTGTGGAAGCTGAAACATTGTATAATGATAAAGAATTCGTGAAGGCAGCTCAAACTTTTGAAGCTGCAATTACCAAACTCGAAGAAGCTGTAACAACTGATGGAATTCCACTTGATAATGAGAAAATTTCAAGGTGGCTTGAACTTGCCTTTAATGGTTATTATCAAGGGAAAGAATTTGAAGATGCAATCATGATAATTGATAGGCAACTAAAGCTTGATCCTACAAATTACAAATGTGTTAATTATAAAGCAATTATTCTAAAAAAATACCTTAAAAGAGTTGATGAAGCAATTGAAGTTCTAAAAAAATATAATAGTACAAAAAGAAGTTTTAAAGTTGAAAAGAAGATAGCTTCTTATTATCAAGGTGTCGAAGACTATGAAAATGCAGTTATTTGGTATAACAAAGCTTATGAGCAAAAGAAAGATGCAACCGTGATAAAAAATATTGCAGCAATATATCTTAAACTTGGCAAAAATAATGAAGCAATAACTGCTTATGAAGATTTCATCAAAACTAAACCAAATGAAAGTGTGTTAGCTAAAACTTACATGAATCTTGGTAAATTGTATGAAGATATGAAAAATAATTCTAAATCAATAGAGAATTATGAGAAATCACTTAAACTTAAATATAGTA
>JAYEKK010000278.1:0-26685 GCA_034660955.1 Candidatus Cloacimonadota bacterium
CCACGGGAACTCGCAAATAGACAACCCTTGACTTATTATTTGCTCGTCTTTTATCATCTCACTAATCGCATCTGGATTTGAAAAAACAAATCCAATGCTCATGGCGAGATGACGTGGCACGACGGCAATAGGTAAAATACGCTTCGCTCTTTTGCCTATTGGGCGAGCGTGTAACCCGCACATTAGGCTCAGCGAACTTCGCCTGTCATGCGTGTTTGCGTCAGTTAAGCAAAAGCGAGCTTTCTTTCTTCACACGCAACACACGCTCGCCATTAGAGGCTCTTTTTTTTGGGAGGAAGTTGATGTTCCAGATACTTGCAGAAAAAGTGATAAGCGGACTTGCAGCATTTTCAATGTTGCTTCTCTCTTCCTATCAGGGCAATGAAGCAAGTTTTTCGGCTTATACAACTTCTTTTCTTGATGATAGAATGTTCTTAGAATGTAAATTAGAAAATGCTTTTGAAAACGATTTTGAAGAGATATTTAAATCCGGACAAAGTATTGATATTTATTTCAATGTAAAGATCGGTTTAAAAGGTCTTATAATCCATGAAGAAGAATTCAGGCATTCTATAATATTTGACCCTCTTACACAATTATTTAGTATTGAACTTGAAGATCAGGGTTTATCTTTTTCAACTAATTCTTATGATGAATTAAAAATTATTATTTCAAATATTGAATACAGTTTTAAAGACGAGAATATTCATGATTGTACATTTACTTTAAAAGCATCTCTTCCTAAAATTCGTTTAATAACACTAAATAAAGATTTTGATCTTATGATGTTATGGAAATATAATGAACCTAAACTTACAGCAAAATTAGAAAGTGAACATCATGAAGATTAATCTTGGAATTAGATCAAGTGTCATTTTGTTATTTCTTCTACTATATTTATCTAGTTTATTTATTATAAACAATTTTTTTGTAAAAAAATACCAGCAATCAAATAAATTATTTTCTGAAATGAAATTCGATATTTCAATATCAGAGCTAACTTTTAATACAAAACAAGACAGCATAAAAGCTCGAGAATTACTAAACAACTTCCGGCAGAACCTGGCTGACTCTGAAATGATGAAACATGAAGCTCAGATCTATTCTATGGCATACTTATTAATATTAATGATTTTATCAGTCATGATTTTTATTGCATTTTTATATAGAATAACAAAACCCTTGAACCAATTACAAAAAGCCACAAGAACTATCCGCGATGGTGATTTCTCTGTTTATTTACCGGAAACCGGAATTAAAGAAATTCGTGAACTAAAGCATTCATTTAATAGTATGTCTCGTGAATTGGAGAACACACAGAAGAAATTACTGCAAGCCGAAAAAGATACAATGTGGAAAGAACTTTCACGCATTTTAGCTCACGAGATAAAGAACCCGCTTACACCTATTCAGCTTTCAATTGAAAGATTAGAAGAGAAATATGAGCTTGATCATAAAAAATTCTATGAGATATTCCCTGAATCAGTTAGGATCATAAATCAAGAGATCAACAATTTGAAACTTCTGGTTAGCTCTTTCTCTAATTTTGCTAAAAATATCAATCCGGAAATCTCTGAATTTAACCCAAAAACAATTTTGGATGAAATCCTTAATTCATATCAGCATAATTTTGAAATAGTAATATCTGGAGAGAATTGCACTATTTTATTTGATCGAACACATTTTTATCAGATAATCACAAATCTTGTTCAGAACGCCATTGATGCTTCGGAAAATGAAAGTGGCATTCTCATTGAAATAGAAAAAAGAGAAATGAATACAGTTATCAGTATTTCTGATTCAGGTAAAGGAATCAATGAAAATGATATCAATAAAATATTCGAACCATATTTCACTAAAAAGAAAAAAGGAACAGGATTAGGACTTGCTTTAGTAAAAAAATTAGTTGATATAAATAACTCTTCAATAAGTGTGACCAGCAGGGAAACTGAAGGCAGTTGTTTTGAAATTGTGATTCCGAACAGCTGTTAAAAGACTCAGGAGAAATAAATGAAAGTACTCATTATTGACGATGAAATGAATATATGTTTAACCTTAAAAAATATTTTAGAAGATGAAGGCTATGAATGTGATTTTGCTCTCGACAGCAAAAAAGGAATGAATAAATTTGAGAGTATGATACCGGATATCATCCTTCTGGATGTACGACTCGATGGATCAAACGGCATTGATCTTCTTAAAGATATGAAGAAACTCAGAGAAGATATAATTGTAATAATGATCTCTGGACACAGTGGGATCAAAGAAGCTGTTCAATCTATGAAGTACGGGGCTTATGATTTTCTTGAAAAGCCATTAAGTCTCACAAAAGTTAAGATCATCATAAAAAAAGCATTTGAATTCCAAAATATGTCAATAGATTATAGCAGATTAAAAACCAATGAGAATGAAAAATACAAAATAATTGGCAACAGTGAACCCATTAAAGAACTTTTATCGCTTATCGATAGAGTTGCCGTAAGTGATTCAAAAGTATTGGTAAGAGGAGAAAGCGGAACAGGTAAAGAACTGGTTGCATACGCTATTCACCACAGAAGCAAACGAAGAGATAAACCTTTTGTAAAATTTAATTCAGCCGCAATTCCAACTGAACTTGTAGAAAGCGAATTATTCGGTTATGAAAAAGGAGCATTTACCGGAGCTGTGGGCAGCAAAAGCGGAAAGATAGAACAAGCACATGGTGGAACGCTTTTCCTTGATGAGATCGGAGATATGAGCCTTAAGGCGCAATCTAAGATACTACGTGTGATACAAGAAGGTGAATTCGAGCGAGTTGGGAGTAATAAAACACAAAAAATTGATATAAGACTCATCGCTGCAACTCATAAAAATCTAGAAGAACTTGTACAAAAAGGGGAATTCAGGGAAGATCTCTATTATCGATTGAATGTAATTCCTATTACTGCTCCTCCCCTACGTCAGCATCCTGAAGATATTCCATTGCTGGTAGAATATTTCTCTAATCAATTTTCAAATGAATTAAAACTCCCGCTAAAAGAATTTTTACCTGAAACGATCTCAGAATTTCGATCTTGGGAATTTAAAGGTAATATTAGAGAGTTAAAAAACTTCATAGAAAGATTGTACATCCTTGTTCCAAAAATAATTATCGATCCAGATGATATCAATAATCTTGGAATTGCAATACAACCAGATTCCAACTTTTGGAATGAAACCTTATCTCTTAAAGAAAAGCGAAAGGAATTCGAAACTAAATATCTCTCAATTCAGCTGAAAATGAATGATGGAAATATCTCAAAAACTGCAAAGTCACTCGATCTGCAAGTGAGCAATTTATCACGGAAATTAAAAGAATTAAATATACATTAGGAATTAAAAAAATATAAGGAGTTATTTATGAAATCAAAATGGTTTTCACTCGGGTGTCTAACATCCGTTATCATTATCATCATCATGATATTCACAATGTTCAGAATATTCGGAAGTATGGGAAAAGGTTTCCAAAAGCCTAAGGTAGAAAAGATCGTTGAAGGATCGTGGTTAAAAATGGATGTCGGCGGGAGAATTGTAGATTATAATGAATTTGATGATAATCCTTTTGCTGGTCCCTTTTCAGGAGAAATGACATCAGTTCATGAAATTGTACACAAGATCAATAAAGCTGCTCAAGATGATAAGATCAAAGGCATTCTACTAGAACCAAAATTCATTACCTGCGGTTATGCTGGTCTGAATGAGATAATGAGTGCCTTAGAGAATTTCAAAAGCACCGGAAAAGAGATTCACGCTTATCTCGATTACGGTATAGATAGAGATTATTTTCTCTCAACTGTTGCTGACAAAATTTACCTTAATCCTTCTGCATCTGCTGGAATTCTGTTAACCGGAGTTGGTAGAGGAATTCTCTTTTATAAAGATTTATTAGATAAAATCGGTATAGAGTACACTGTAATTCATGCAGGGAAATACAAAGGTGCTGGTGAAACTTTTTCACGAAATGAGTTTTCCGAGCCGGTTAGAAAGAATCTTGATAGATTGTTTTCTAATGTATATAATTCAATTCTTACTAAAATTGCACAAAACCGAGACATTGAACTTAATGAAATAACAAAAATTTACGAGAAGAGAGATGAACTATTTATTAATCAGGAAAAAGCTCTCAATTACAATTTAGTTGATGAACTTTCTGTTAAAGAAGATTTGTATAATGAGTTGGGTGTCACAAAAAAGAACCTGGTTTCGTTTTCTAAATATAAACAACCAAAGTTCAAAAAATCTAACTCCAATATTGCTGTAATTTATGCTCAAGGTGGAATTGTCATGCAGTCTCAAGGATTTGGTGCAGTCAATATCACTGCTGCTAAACTGAACAAGACCTTAGATAAAATTGAAAAAGATAATGAGATCAAAGGTGTTGTGATCCGAGTAAATAGTCCGGGTGGAAGCGCACTCGTTTCCGAAATGATCCTTGATAGAATTAAGAGATTAAGAGAAGTTAAACCTGTGGTGATCTCAATGGGAAATGTTGCTGCATCAGGGGGATATTATATCTCCGCAGAATCTGATTACATCTTTGCAGATCCATTCACAATAACCGGATCAATAGGTGTTGTTGCAATGATTCCGAATATTGCTAAACTATCAGATAATATTGGACTTCATGAACAAGACATTTCTAAAGGGAAATTTGCAAATGCATTCAGCATCTATTCAAAACCGAATGAACCTATGATCAATTCATTACGCATGAGTATCAAAGAAACATATTTGGAATTCAAGCAAAGAGTCGCCGATGGCAGAGGGATATCCATAGATGAAGTTGAGCTAATTGCTCAAGGACAGGTCTGGTCTACAGAAGATGCATTGCAAAACAATCTTATCGACGAAACTGGAATGATCAGCGATGCAATAAAGAAAGCAGCAGAGTTAAGCAATATTGAAGAATACACGATCAAGTATTATCCAAAACAAAAGAATTTCTTTGAAGAGATCATCAAAGATAAATTTGATATCGACATTGCTGAAACTGTAATTTCCAACCAGATCAAAGAAGATAAAGGCTTATTAAGAGCCTGGCAATTGTTTAAATCAATTAAGAATGATCCCTTGCAAGCAGTTATGCCATTTGAATTAGAAAATTAAACAACCTATAAAAAATTTAATAGAAGGTGGCTTATGGTCACCTTCTTTCCTATTTAATGATTACAAAATACTTGACTTATTAAGCTTATAAAAAAATTTGCTTTATATTAATAAAGTATTTTAATATAATAAACGGAGGAAAAATGAAAAAGTTTAAAAAGGTTTTGTTTTTAATTGGAATTATTTCGATCTTTGGAACTTCAATACTATTTGCATCACAAGATCTTTCTGTTCAAGGTAAAAAGAATTTACGTTCTGCCAATATGCATTTAGGTGGAGATAGACATGAAAAAGCACTTCCATTATACGAATTGGTTTTAGAAGAGAATCCCAAACAAATCGATGCACTTAACAATGTAGCAGCTATTTATTATGACATAATTGGAGATTATCCTAAAGCACGCGAATATTTCATTAGATTGATAGATGTGATCAATGCTATTTATGCTGAATATGAAGAGATTAAGCTAACAGATGAAAAAGCTGCAAAAAAGTTTTATAAAGCTAATATTAAAAAATTGAAATTGGAAAAAATGCTTGAATCAGTTTCACAGTTTAGAGATAATTGTTTCATTCAGATGGTGAACAACGGTAAATTGAAAATTAAATCTGAAGAATTTGAAGCTGCTATTGAGATCTTTACAAATATTGCAGAAATAGTTCCAGACAGCACTATTACTTACAGATTAACGGCTCTATGTTATGAAAAACTAGAAGATATGGAAAACTCTATAAAATATTTTATCAAAACAGCTGAACTTGATCCAACAGATATTTTTGCTAAGCAAAAAGTTGCTGAATTATTCTATGCCAGCGAAAAATTCAATGAAGCTGGAGAGTGGTATTATAAAGCAGCAGAGAATGACGAAGAAAATAATGATAATTATTATAATGCCGGACTTGCTTATAAAAATGCAGGTAACGATTCATTATCATTTATAGCATTTGAAAAAGCTCTTGAAAGTGATTCTGAAAATTTAAACATAATTATCACATTAAGTAATATTGCTTTATCATTAAAAGATAATGTAGCTTCAACTATGTATTTGCAAAGAGCAGTTGATATTGATGCTGCAGATGGAACGATAGACAATCCAATGTATGTTACAACTCTCAGCTATAAGCTTTACGGTTTAAAGAAATTTGATGAACTTATCAAATATGGTGAGATATGGCATAAATTTGATCCTTTATCAAAGGAAGCAATCCAGATGTTATATAATGCATCCAAAGAACTCAATAACAAAACGTTAATGTCAAAATATGAAAACTTATATAATAATTCTGATTTAGAAAAATTATATTCTTTGGGTTTACTAAAGAATTTCAAAATTGATAAAAATGAAGCTTGGGTAGATCCTTTCATGTGGGCATCAATTGATTTTGATATAAAAGTAAATATTTGTAAATTGTTAGCAAATAAATGTAAAGAAAAAGGATTAGAAGATAGAATTTCTATTATGGATAACAAAACAGGTAAAATGAAATCTTCATATAATAAATCATCGGGTTACGAAAGTCACGAATAAATTGGCTTGTATAATTTTACTATGCGAAAGTGGCGGAGTTGGTAGACGCGCTGGCCTTAGAAGCCAGTGAGAGAAATCTCGTAGGGGTTCGAGTCCCCTCTTTCGCACCATATATATAATTCAAAATAAGGAGATAAATTGAAAACTAGTATCAAAGAGAGCAGTCAATGTGTAAGAGAACTTACAATAACTATTGAATCAAAAACTGCAATTGCAGATTATAATAAAATTGTTAATCAATTTAAAAAGTATGTAGCTATTCCTGGATTCCGTAAAGGAAAAGCACCACTTTCGATGATAGAAAAATCATTTGGTCCACAGATCAAAGATGAATTTTACAATCAAAAATTAGGTGATTATTATAAAGATGCTATTGATGCAGAAAATATTCACCCGATCAACCAGGGAGAAGCTTCTGAATTTGAATGGGAAAAAGGAAATGATCTGGTTGTTACTTTTAAATATGAAATAATGCCAGAGATTAAAGTAAAGAAATATAAAGAGTTGAAAATTCCTTTTGAACCCGTTAAATTCAAGAAAGAGATGATAGATGCAACTTTAGATGAATACAGAAACAAAATGGCTACAGAAACACCAGTTGAAACTGCTGAGACCGGAAGTATTATTGATGCTACTATCAAATTTCTAAATGAGAATAACGAAGTGACAAAAGAGGTGAATAGAAAATTTGTTTTAGGTGAAAATCAATATTCAAAATCATTTAACACTAAACTTACCGATGCAAAAGTAGAAGATGAATTTAAAACAAAACTTTTTACTAAATCACAAAAATCTGAGGATGTAGATATAGACAATAGCATAAAAGATAGAGATTTTCTTGTAAAAATTAACGCAATAAAACAAAAAGATATTCCTGAACTTAATGATGATTTTGCCAAAGATCTTGAATATGATTCTTTGAAAGATCTGGAAAGTAAACTAGAAATAGAACTTAAAGCTAAAATTGATAAAGATAATAAGAGTAATATGAAAAATGCTGTTTTGGCTCAGTTAATTGATGAGAATACATTCGAACTTCCTCAATCTATCGTAAAACAAGTTGCAGAAAACATGGCTAAACCATATGCTGAAACTTATAAAATGGAGCTTGATCAAATAACTAATATGTATATTGGTGTTGCAGAATTCAATCTTAAAGGTCATTATCTGATTGAGGAAATCAAGAAAATCGAAGAGATCAAGATATCTAATGATGAAAAAGAAAATATAATTATAAAAGCTGCTGAAAATGTGAAAATGGATATTGAAAAATATAAAAAAATGTATAAGAATCAAATCGAAAACAACGATTTCATCTACGCAGCTGAAGAAGATAAAGTAATTGAGCTTATTAAAAAGAGTTCAAAATTTGTAGCTTTACCAAAAGAAAATAAAAAAGAAACTAAGAAATAATATCAGGGAGTTATTATGGCTTATGTACCAATAGTAGTTGAGCAGAACGGAAAAGTTGAAAGAGCATATGATATTTATTCACGTCTTTTAAAAGATAGAATTATATTTGTAGGTTCTCCTATTGATTATAATGTGGCTAATGTTGTGATGGCACAACTATTACATCTTGAAGCAGAAGACCCCGATAAAGATATTTATATGTATATTAATAGTCCTGGAGGTTCTATTAATGCAGGACTGGCTATTTATGATACGATGCAGTATATTCGCCCCGACGTTTCCACAATATGTATAGGACAAGCTTCAAGCATGGGTGCATTCCTTCTCGCAGCCGGTGTAAAAAATAAAAGATTTGCTCTTCCAAATTGCAGGATTATGATACATCAACCCCTCGGCGGGGTTCAAGGACAAGCTTCTGATATTGAAATTCACACAAAAGAGATCATATTTTTAAAAAATAGATTAAATGAACTTCTCCATAAACATACACAACAATCATTAAAAAGAATTGAAAAAGATACTGATCGCAATTTTTTTATGAGCCCTACTGAAGCAAAAGAATACGGGATCATTGACGAGGTAATTGAGACAAGAAAAGATTCAATTTTAGCATTAAAATCGGGAGAGTAGATGGAACAAGAAAACAAATGTTCATTTTGCGGTCGATCTGAAGCCGAAACAAAATATTTGATTAAAGGCATAAGTGGGAATATTTGTGAAGAATGCATAAACATGTGTTCCACGATCGTTGAATCTGAATTCCAGAAAAAGGAATTGGATAACTTCATCTTACCTACACCAAAAGAGATCCATGAACTACTAAATCAGTATGTGATCGGTCAGGAAAAAGCTAAGAAGATAATATCAGTTTCGGTTTATAATCATTATAAAAGAATTTTCAAGCAAAATCCGGAAAGTGAAATTGATATTGAGAAAAGTAATATTCTTATGATCGGACCAACAGGTTCCGGTAAAACTCTTATAGCTCAAACTCTTGCTCGAATTCTTAAAGTTCCTTTTGCTATTGCTGATGCCACAACATTAACTGAAGCCGGGTATGTTGGCGAAGATGTAGAAAACATTTTAGTTAGACTTCTACAAAACGCTAATTATGATGTAGAAAAAGCAGAAAAAGGAATTATCTATTTAGACGAACTTGATAAGATCGCCAGAAAATCTGAAACGCCTTCAATAACCAGAGATGTTTCGGGTGAAGGCGTACAACAGGCTTTACTTAAAATATTGGAAGGTGCAAAAGTGAATGTTCCTCCTAAAGGCGGCAGAAAACATCCGCAGCAGGAATTTATCGAGATGGATACAAAAAACATTCTGTTCATCTCAGGCGGCGCATTTTTCGGGTTAGATAAAGTGATTCAAAATAGATTAAAGAAAAAAGCTGTAGGATTTGATGCAGATGTAATTTCCAAAAAAGATATTGATCCGGATTTCTTTAATAAAACGATTCCAAATGACCTTGTGAAATATGGTCTTATCCCGGAGTTAGTTGGTCGTATTCCAGTAATTTCTTCTTTACATGAGCTAGATGAAGAAGCTCTTATCGCTATTCTAACCAAGCCAAAGAACGCAATCTGTAAACAATATTCAAAGTTGTTTGAAATTGAGAACGTGAAACTTGATTTTGGAATCGATGCTCTTAAAGAAATTGCCCACATGGCAATAGATCAGAAGACCGGAGCGCGTGGATTACGGGCAATTATGGAAAAATTTATGCTTGATATTATGTATGAGATTCCTGAGATAAACAATGTGAAAGAGTGTTTTATTTCCGCTGATGTTGTTCTTAGAAAGACAGATCCAATATTTGCATATGAGGATAAGAAAAAAGAACAGTCAGCATGAAGCATAATTTATTATCTAAAAAGCCAATCTACTCGTAGATTGGCTTTTTATTATTTCAACATCATATTTTTTTTTGAACTTGAAACATAAGCATATATTTTACTACATATGACAATATAGATACTTAAGAAGATCTTTTGCTTTTATAGCGTCGAATAGTTGCAATAGTGATTGTCCGCTTAACTCTTCAATTGGTTTTCCAGTACAACGTTCATGATATTTGGCTAAAATTAGTTTAACCTCTTCTATACTGAACAGCACCAATGAATCTTCCATAATATTACCTCTCGAATCATTAAGCAATAATGCAATTGCTGTACCAAAAAAAGTAAAACTTTTAAACTTGAAAGAGAGCCTTTGATAACCTTTTACTTAAGAATTATACTCTAAACCTTTTTGTTAATTTAATGTTTTCTGTAGTGTCAAAATCGACCAATATATGACATTGATGGCATATATTATTAATAATATTGTTCTTATACTAATAATACTTGACGAGAATATTAAATAATACAATTTTTCCAAAAATATTATGTACGGAGTTATAAATGAATTTAAAACCTCAACCGGTTATAAACAAACGATATAATCTAATGATTGGGTTGTTTGTATTTGCTATAACAATTTTAATCTACTGGCTGACAATGGCTCGTTCTCTCTCTTTCTGGGATGCAGGAGAATATATTACATGCAGCAGTATTCTCGGTGTTCCCCATCCTCCGGGCAATCCATTTTATATTTTACTAGGAAGATTCTTCACAATTTTTGGAGCTAATATACCACACGCAATTGTTATCAATTTCTTATCTATTCTTTTCTCAGCTTTTGCTGTAATGTTCACTTATTTTTTCACAGTTAAATTCATAACCATGTGGATCAAACCAAAGGATGCATATCTTGCTTATCTCGGTGGTTTTCTCGCTGCATTTTACACAGCATTTTCATTCACATATTGGAATAATGCAATCGAGGCAGAGGTATATTCAGGATTAGCCTTTATACTTAATTTAATTGTGTGGCTCACGATGATCTGGGTAGAAAAATCGGAAGATTTTTCACATCAGAATCTTTTGCTTTTAATTGTTTATATTTTCTTTCTTGGTTTTGGAATTCATCAAACTTCACTTCAAATTGCCCCGGCAGTTTTGTTTATAGCTGTATATCCAATGCTGAAAAGTTCGATAAAAACTTCTGCTTTTTGGAAACGAGTTGGTGCTTACACATTAGGATTAATTGCTATTTATATACTCTTTTTGAATATTGGAAAATCCATTCATATACCGGCTCTACCAAAATTCATGTTTGCAGTTGGTTTCTTAGGAATTCTTATATTCCACTTAAGAGAGAAAGTATCAAAAAAAACATGGTTGTTTGCTCTGTTCCTGATCGGGATCGCAGTTTCAACTCATCTTTTCTTATATATCAGAGCTTCTCACAGACCCTTTATTAATGAAGGGCACCCACATACTTTTAAACTTTTTACAGATTATATACTTAGAAGACAATACGGCGTAACCAGTATGTTTGTTAGGCGAGCTACATTCCTCTTTCAAATGAAGGATCAATTTCTTAAATATTTCAGTTGGCAGTTTTTTAATGCCGAAATCCTATCTCAATGGTTACACTCACCAAGAGCATTTATTCAACTTATATCAAATCTTATTGTAACCTTTCTTGGTTTTGGTGGCGCTTATTATCATTTTAAGAAGAACAAACACTCTTTTGCTTATTTCTTCTCATTTATGTTCATGGTTTCTATTGCAATGGTTTTTGTAATTAATCTTTCTAATGCCGAAGTGAGAGATCGTGACTATTTTTTTACAACAGCCTATAATTTTTGGACTGTATGGATGGCAATCGGCTCAATTGCCTTGATCGATCTGGTCAGGAAAAAAAGGAAGATACTAACAGGATTACTTATTCTGATTGTTTTAGCTCTTCCCTGTATCAATCTTGCTTCCCAGTATTTTATTCACAATCGTTCCAGAGAATATATTGCACTAGATTATGGACAAAACATTCTTAATAGTGTAGAAGAAAATGCGATTATTTTCACTAACGGAGATAACGACACTTTCCCAGTCTGGTACGCTCAAGCTGTTTTTGATCCCGCAGCAAAAGAATATATTCCTCCAACAAAAATTAATAACAAAGATATTTTTGGAAAGATGTATCAACAAACTTCCATTCCTACAGAAATAACTGAAGTTCTAATTGCAGATGCAATGGATTATAAAAATAAGCAGTGCCGTGGCATTAGAAAAGATGTGACGATTGCAAATTTGAGTTTGTTAAATACCCCATGGTACATCAAACAATTGAGAGATTATGAAGGAGTAGAATTCAATATTCCGGAAAGTCATATAAATCTTTGTCAGGATAATCCAAGATCAGCACTCTATCCCAGGAGAATATATAAAGATACTCACTTGAAAATATCCGGTTCAGTACCCGGAGATGAATTTATTGTCACATTTAATAAAGATGAGATTTTATATGTTAAAGATCTCGCAGTAATTCAGATCATTAAAGATAATTATGGTAAGCGTCCAATTTATTTTGCAGTAACAACTCCTGACCCAATTGGATTTAATGAATTCTTGAGAAATGAAGGAATGGTAAGCAGACTGGTTCCAATAAAAGGTAAAGACCAGTTCGACATGGAAAGATTAATAACAAATATTGATTCAGTTTATTCCTATCGCGGTATTATGGATGATTCAATCTATAAAGACACAAACATGAGAAGGCTATTAAACAATTATGGTGCTGCCTTTATGCGTACTTCAAGATTTGCTCATACAAAAAATGATTATGAAAACGCAATTAAATACATGGAAAAAGCAATAGATTATATTGATAATAAAAGCAGATTCTACAAAGGACTCGCCCAGCTTTATGCAGAAGCATCATTTAATTATTTCGATACCGACGAAATTGATAAAGGATTTTCTTATTTAGAAAAAGCTGTTTATTATAATAGAACAGATAAAAATATGATCCAGCTTATATATCAATCTGCAGTGTATACTAACGAAATTGAAAGAGGTATTCAATTATTTGAGAAAATTCGCGAATATCAGAACTCAGTTGAAATAGATTTCTACATTAAACAATTAAAGGAGCTTCAATAATCCAATGCACCGTATGAGAGATCAATGAAAACAGAAATTTACATAAAAGGTGCGCGGGAACATAATCTCAAGAATATCGATATTAGAATTCCTAGAAATAAACTGGTTATTGTTACCGGTGTTTCCGGTTCTGGAAAATCCTCTCTTGCTTTTGATACACTCTATGCAGAAGGACAACGTAGATATGTAGAATCACTCTCTGCTTATGCCCGCCAATTCTTAGGACAAATGGAAAAGCCTAAAGTAGATTATATTGAAGGGCTTTCACCTGCTATTTCCATTGAGCAGAAAGCAACAAGTAAAAATCCTCGTTCAACTGTTGGAACAGTTACGGAAATTTATGATTATCTAAGGATCCTCTACGCTCGTATTGGGAAACAATTCTGTTATAACTGTGGTGATCCTGTTGGTTCTCAAACTGTTGATCAACTGGTAGATCACATTTTGATAAACCCCGATAAAACCCGTTTACAAATACTTGCACCGATTGTTCAGAACCGCAAAGGTGAACATAAAGAAGAATTGGAAGAAGCTCGTAATGAAGGTTTTGTTCGTGTTAAAATTAATGGAATCATGCTTCAGCTTAGTGAAAAGATCACACTCGATAAAAAAAGTAAACATAATATCGATATTGTTGTTGATCGACTTGTTTTAAAAGATAATATTCGCTCAAGATTAATTGACTCGGTTGAAACTGCTTTAAAACTAACTAATGGTTTTATAAAGATAGAATATCTTGATGAAGATCGTATTGAAAATCTATCCGAAGCAAATTCCTGTCCGAGTTGCGGAATCGGTTATCCTGAACTTACCCCTCAGCATTTCTCCTTTAACAGCCCAATCGGCATGTGCAGATCCTGTAATGGGCTCGGTACCAAAATGGAATTTGATCCTGATTTGATAATTCCTGATAAAACACTTTCTATCATGGAAGGGGCAGTAGTGCATTGGGGAACATTAAATAAGAAAAAAAGCAGCTGGCAGCTAAAAAAGCTTAAGGCAATTTCTAGAGAATATGGATTTTCTTTAAATGAACCATGGGAAGGACTTTCTTTAACGGCAAAAGATCTCCTTTTATTTGGATCAAGAGGACAGAAAATTAGATTTGATTGGAGCTCTAAAAACAGTTCAGGTTCCTTTCTGTCTTCATTCGAAGGCATAATTCCAACTCTTTCCCGCCGGATGAATGAAACAAAATCTGAATATATGCGAAAATACTATTTGAAGTATATTGGCAATAAAGAGTGCCCGGATTGTAAAGGTAAGAAACTTCGTAAAGAAAGTCTGGCAGTTAAGATTGTCAATTTATCAATCAATGAAATAACCACAATGTCAATTTCAAATGCAATCAAGTATTTCGATAAACTTGTATTACTAGGAAATGATAAACTTATTGCGGAAGAAGTTCTGAAAGAGATAAATAATCGTCTTAACTTCCTCGTGAATGTTGGATTGCATTATCTTACATTAGATAGAAAAGCTCCAACATTATCCGGTGGAGAATCGCAAAGAATAAGACTAGCAAGCCAAATCGGGAGCAGTCTTGTTGGTGTGATGTATATTCTTGATGAACCTACAATCGGATTACATCAGCGAGACAATAAACGACTGATAAACATGCTGCTCCATCTACGTGATATTGGAAATACTGTTATCGTTGTTGAGCATGATGAGCAAATGATTAGGACAGCAGATCAAATAATTGATATTGGCCTTCATGCCGGAATCTACGGTGGAGAGATAATTTTTCAGGGAAATATTAACCAGTTGCTGAAATCAAGAAAGTCCATGACCGGAAAATATCTATCAGGGAAATTGAGCATTGAGATACCGGAAGAAAGATTAAAACCGGATAGACGTAAATTGCAGATCAATGGTGCCTTTCAGAATAATCTTAAAAAGATCAATGTTGATATTCCGGTTGGCTCCTTCACCTGTGTTACGGGTGTTTCAGGATCAGGTAAAAGTTCTTTGATCAATCAGATATTATATCCAGCTATGGCAAAAGAGCTAAATAAATCCAGCAGAAAACAAGGTAGTTTTGATAACATTAAAGGTTATGAGTATTTTGATAAAGTCATAAACATAGATCAACAGCCAATTGGGAGAACACCTCGTTCTAATCCTGCAACTTATACTAAATTATTTGATCCGATCAGAAATTTATTTTCCCAAACTCCTGCTGCAAAGTTACGAGGTTATAAACCGGGAAGATTTTCTTTCAACGTAAAAGGCGGAAGATGTGAATCCTGTAGTGGTGGTGGTATAAAACAGATCGAGATGCACTTCCTGCCAGATATTTATGTGAAATGTGAGATCTGCAATGGAACGCGCTATAATAGAGAAACTTTAGCAGTAAAATATAAAGGTTACAGCATTTCAGATGTACTTAAAATGGATGTTCAGGAAGCGATTAAGATATTTGATAAAATTCCTAAAATATATAAAATTCTGCAAACTTTGAAAGAAGTTGGAATGGAATATATTAAACTTGGACAAGCATCCACAACACTATCCGGTGGAGAAGCTCAAAGAATCAAGCTTTCACGTGAACTGAGTAAAACAAGTACCGGTAAAACACTTTACATTTTGGATGAGCCAACAACCGGGTTGCATTTCGATGATATAAAAAAATTATTAAAAGTACTTCACAGATTAGTTTCAATGGGAAATACTGTGATTGTTATTGAGCACAACCTGGATGTAATAAAATGTGCAGATTATATAATAGATTTGGGACCAGAAGGTGGAGATGAAGGCGGAAAAGTTGTTGCAACCGGCACTCCCGAAGAAATTGCGAAAATTAAGAAATCTTTTACCGGAAGATTTTTGAAAGAAATATTATAGGAGTAAATTATGAGTTTAAAATCCAAAATCCTTGAATTGTATAATATAATGGAATTTACAAAAAATGATAAAGATTTATTCCTCAAATTTAGAAACGGACTCAATTCTGGAGAAATTCGGGCTGCTGAAAAAATAAATGGTATATGGATCACTAATGATTGGGTGAAGAAAGGAATTCTTGTCGGTTTCAAGATAGGAGCTGTTGTTCAACAAGGTAATTTCACAGATAAAGATACTTATCCCATTCAAGATATCACCAATAGGAAAAATGTCAGACTTGTTCCTGGTGGGTCTTCTATCCGTGAAGGTGCTTATATTGGAGAGAATGTAGTAATGATGCCGCCAATGTACATCAATGTTGGTGCGTATGTGGATGATGGAGCAATGATTGATTCTCATGCTCTTGTCGGCGCTTGTGCTCAGGTAGGGAAGAATGTTCACTTAAGTGCTGCATCACAACTTGGTGGAGTATTAGAACCTATCGGTGCAAATCCTGTTATTATTGAAGATAATGTTTTTATTGGTGGGAATTGCGGAATTTACGAAGGTGTAATTGTTAAGCAGAATGCGATTATCGCAGCAGGTGTCATAATAACAGCTGGAACCCCAGTTTTTGATTCTATCAACAATCATTTCCTCACAAAAGATGAGAATGGTTCTTTGCATATCCCCCAAGGAGCAGTTGTAATTCCTGGCACGCGTAAAATGAAGAGTAATGATAATTTTTCACTTTACTGTCCTATTATTATCAAATATAGAGATGAGAAGAGCGATAAATCAGTAACTTTAGAAGATACCCTGAGATGAAATTAATAAAGTACGCAAATCGGATATCAAATATAGAAAAATCCGAGTTGCGACAATTATTTGATGATGCTCCAACTGATGCAATTAATCTTGGTTTAGGAGAAATCCAATTCCCTACACCTAAAATTATTACAAAACGCGCAATTGATATTATTATGCAAAGAAACATTCGATATACTCCAAATGCAGGATTACCGGAATTACAGAAAGCAATAACAAATTACTATAATATTAAATTAAATGAGAATGTTTGCGTTACAACAGGAGCAGAAGAAGCCATTTTTGCTTCACTTTTCAGCTTTATAAATCCAGGTGACGAAGTACTGATCGCAAATCCAACCTATATTGCATATAAGACTATTATTAAAATGATGAGTGGAGTTGCTGTTGAATTCGATCTTGATCCTGAATCTAATTTCGAAATGGATCGTAGCGACTTTGAAAATAAAATTTCTTCTAAAACAAAAGTGTTACTTATAAATAATCCTTCGAATCCAACTGGAAGGTGTTTCTTAGAAAATGAGATGGATTTTATGATTTCTAAATGTAATGAAAATGATATACTAATTATTGTAGATGAGATTTATCGTGAATTATATACTGATAAAAAACCAATAACTTTCTTGGATAAAACTGGAAAAATAATTGTGATTTCAGGTCTCTCTAAATCTCATTGTATGAGCGGATGGCGAGTGGGATGGGCTGTATCAAATGACCCTGAACTTATTAAACCTATCATTATTTCACACCAATACATTTGTACCTGTGCTCCATATATATCTCAAGAAGTTGCAATCACAGCTTTATCTTCAGAAGGTATGAAAGTTCAAAACAAAATACGTTTAGAACTTGAATCTAACAAAAAGTTTGTGCTTAAACAATTTGAACAACTTCTACCAAGTCTTCCTATACTAAATAATACATCTTCTCCATATTTATTTATCAATATAAATATTGATGAGATAATGCTTGTAAATGAGCTTATAAAGAATGGATTAATAGTAATGCCAGGAAGAATATTTGGTTCAAATGGAAAACATTGGATCAGATTAAATTATGCAACTGATAAAAAAAAGCTTGCCAAAGGCATCCATATAATAAAAAAAATATTATTAGGTTGTTTAATAAATTATTTTATTGTTTGTTAAACAAGAGGAGGGGACTTTATGAAGTATATTTTCATTATACTATTGTTAATTGTCCTTATTACCTCCTCTCTTTGTGCAAAAACTAGAATAGAAAGCCTTGAAAGTAAATTAAGTGTGGTTGTTGCAGAAGAAAAAATCAAAGTTCTAAATTCACTTGCTAAAGAATATCTATTTATTTCTCCCGAGCAATCAATTATCTATGGTATACAGGCAGCAGAAGTTGCAATACAATTTCATGATGAAATGAATGAACATGAGGCATATAACAATATAGCCAATTCATATGCACTACTAAAAGATTATAAAGAGACTATCCTCTATCTCGAGAAAGCTCTGAATAAAAGTGAAATAATTGGTGATGCTGAAGTGATCCTTAAAGATATTTATAAGATTGCTGATGTATATAGTACTAGCAAAAACCATACAAAATCAATAGAATATTATAATAAAGCTTTAAAAATAAACGAGATAATGAATAATCGGGGTGAAGTTGCTCTTGCTTTGAATCGTATTGGATTGGAATATAAGAAAGCTGGTCAATACAAGAAAGCTTCTGAGTTTTTTATTAGAGCTTTACGCTTTGGAGAAAAAAATGAACGCGTTCTTATTCGCGATGAATATAAGCAGATCTCTGAGTTTTACACATCCAGAGGTGAAGACGAGAAAGCTCTGGAGTATTATAAACTTTTTACTACAATGAAAGATACAATCGCCAGTGTAGAAAGTTCTCATAAAATCAGTGATATGCAAACTCATTATGAAGATGAACAAAGACAGCGAAAAATTGAACTTTTACAAAAAGAGAATGAAATTCGCGAACTTGAATTACAACAATTAATTCTCAAGCAAGAAAAGGAATTCGATGCAAAACAAAAAAAACAACAAATTGAATCTTTAAATAGGGAAAAAGAATTAAAAAATACACAATTAATAGTTGCCGAATATGAGAAGAAGAGTATTCAGAAAAAAATTGACTCATATCAGAAAGATAAGGAGATTCGTGATCTTGAACTTGATAAAAAAGCAATACAAATCAGCTCACAAAATTTTACACAAAAGGTTTTGTTATCTGCAATCGTAATTATCTCGATATTTACAATAGTTGGGTTCTATCTCGCATTTACAAATAGCTCGATGAACAAAGCTTTGAACAAAGCTAATGCAAAACTTAAGCAAATTGCTAAAACAGATCCCTTAACAGACCTTTCAAACCGTAGAGACATGATTGAAAAAATGGAACATGAGCAGAAACGTTTTGGAAGAAATGGAAAATCATTTGTTCTTCTTATGTCTGATATAGATGACTTCAAAAAAATCAACGATGATAATGGTCATGACTGTGGAGACTTTATTCTTGAATCACTTGCAAAACAGATGAGAACCACTGTTCGTAAGCAGGATTTTACAGGACGCTGGGGTGGTGAAGAATTTCTTATGCTGCTTCCAGAAACTGATATTGATGGCGGTTTTGCTTTGGCTGATAAGATTCGTAAAGATATTGAAGGGACTTCTTATGTTTTCAACAACATTAAATTGAAATTAACCATGACTTTTGGCGTAAGCGTTTATGATAGACCAATGGACATTGATTATTGCATTAAGATGGCTGATGAAGCTTTATATAGAGGGAAAAAACAAGGCAAAAACTGTGTAATTATAACAAAACCCAAAGACAAACCAATTATTATCGGTATTGATAGATCAATTGAATCTGCTTAATTGACATTTGAGAAATATACTATGAGAAAATTTATTTTCGCATTATATATGTGTTGTTTTCTTCTTAACCTTTATGCAATAGATAACGTTGGACAATTGAAGTCTTCTTTGTCAAAATTAGAGGGAATTGAAAAAGCTAAAATTCTTTATAAACTTGCATCATATACAGATTCTATAGAAGCAACAGAGAAAATTGAATACTGCGCTCAGGCAAAAAGTATTGTTTCTGATTTAAATAATTATAAATTACTTTCTGATATTCTATTTTTAGAATCAATGATTTATAAAGAAACAAATGACCTTAAGAAATATTCTTCATCAATAGAAGAATATATCAAAGTGTATAAAAGGATAACACAGTTAAAGATGGAAAAAAGTAAAATGCAAATTTCAAAACAAATCATAATAAGAAATTCATTCATGATAGGTTTTTTAATATTTTTGAATATTGCATTTGTTATTTTTGCTCGTTATCGTCTCAAAACTGCTGATCATTTTAAATTAGAGAAAGCCAATATACAACTTGAAGAACTTTCTCGAAAGGATCCTTTAACATCTATTTCAAATCGTCGTGATATTCTAAAAAAAATAGAGTATGAAACATTGCGTTTTGAAAGAAACAAAAGAGCATTTTGCCTCGTTATGGGTGATATTGATCACTTTAAATCTGTTAATGATAATCACGGTCATGAGTGTGGTGATTACATTCTAAAGGCACTTGTAAATACAATTATTTCAGGTTTACGAAAGCAAGACATCGTAGGTAGATGGGGCGGTGAAGAATTCATTCTTTTATTACCTGAAACCAATTTAGCTGGTGGAGAAATTGCTGCAGAAAAGATAAGAAAAAAAATTGATCAAAACAAATTCATTTATAATAATAAAGTAATACCAATTAGTATTACTTTTGGTGTAAGTGAATATTCTAACGGTAAAGACATCGAAAGCTGTATCAAAGAAGCTGATACTGCTCTTTATAGAGGTAAAAGCAAGGGTAGAAACAGAGTAGAAATATTCAACCCAAAAGATGTTTTGATCGGATAAAAACTAAAGGCTGCCAAATAGCAGCCCTTAGTACGTAAATCGTAGAAATACTTTTTTTATTATTTTAAAAACCTTTCAAAAATATTTTGAGATATTTTGATTTTATCGTTAACACTCATTTCCCTCAATATGCCATATCCAGCTTCATTAGCAGACATACACGATACTATCAAATTATCTTCAAATGAAAAATTCATTTCAATTAACATTAGATAATAATCTGTAAGAAGAGGGTCTACCCAATTTCCAGGAATAGTGAAAGAACGATCGGAAGGATCTAGATCGGCATAGTTTTCATCCCAGGTAATATAATCTGTTGCCGTGGCATAAAATTCTTGGTATTCTGCATTGGAAGTTAAAGTCCATGATATGATTGTTGGTTCTGTAATATTCCAATTAGTTGGCCAATCAACTATAGGAATATATGGTGTATTAATAGTGAGAGAATGATCAGTTCCATTGATCACTGCTTCAACTTGATATGTTTGTCCTTCTTCCATATTAGTATATCCTGACCACATATCCATGTAGCTCGACATTACTACATCAATTCCGTTTATAGATATTTCAACGGATATTATTACGTTATCATTCATTGGAGTTATAGTTATAATGTAATCACTTCTTTGGTTACCCGTTGCTGAAACCAACATATAATAATCGTAATCCTCTGGATCAATCGATGGTCCTGTTGTTCCTCCGCTTTCATCATCGCTACAACCAGTGATAAAACTCATCATACTAAATGCAAAAATTAAGAATAGAATTGTAAATTTTCTCATTTCTCCTCCCTTTTATTTGAATAAGATAAATTTTTGTTGTTTCTTAATTATTTGTCAAATAAAATCTTAGCAATATATTTACTCAAAATAGTAAATAGCTTTGATCGGATCTATTTTTGAAGCTTTGTAAGCAGGATATATTCCAGAGGCAAATCCAATAAATAACGAAAAAGCGATTCCAAGAAGGATGCCTTCCATTGGCACAGGGAAACTAAATTTTAGGGCTACAGTAATTACTTTAACCAGCAATGTTGATAGTAGAATTCCAACCAGCGCACCCATAAGAGAAAGCGTAATCGCTTCCAGAATAAAAAGAAGAAAGATATCACGATCCGTTGCACCAATGCTTTTTCTAATGCCGATCTCTTTCATTCTCTCGTTTATCGAAATAAGCAGTGTACTAAATAACCCAATCCCGCCAACGATAAGTGAGATGGATGCAATCGCAGATAGAGTGATATTCCACTTCTTCATCATCTCATTTATCTCTTTTGTAATATTTAGCATTAATGCACCAATGTCATTAAAAGAAAAATCGTGTCCCATATTATGATTTGCCAATAGATTCTGACGAACAGAATTTTTCATATCAGAAAATTCACTTTCAGAATTTGCCTGAAGATAAATGTAATCTATTGCGTTATTGGATTTTAAATATTTTGCCCCAGTTGAAAGCGGGATATAAACAGCTTCAAGTTCACGCTTTCTTTGCCAGGTATTAAAGTTCATGCCACTGCTATTAAGTTTATCATTATCAAGAATACCAATGATCTTATAGCGATGATTCCCCACATTAATTTTTTTACCTAATGGATTTTTATTATTAAAATATTCTTCTGCAAAATGATAACCAATAATACAAACCTTCAATGAGTTAAGGCTTTCAAATGAATTGAAGTATCTTCCGGTTTTTATCACATATGTTTTACTTAAAAAAAATTCATTATTGGTAGCTTTAAGGTTTAAGTTTTCTTCCTTTTCATTATAAAGATACTTCTGCCAGCTTTCAATCTGACCATATATGTATTTCGAATTAACATTTTTTTTGATGAGGAGATAATCTTCAAAAGTTAATGGCTTAGCCTCACGTTGAATACGTCTGAACCGATGTCTCATACTGCTGGAAATGTTTTCCTCGCCAGATGAGGGATATATGATCAAAGAATTATTCCAACCCATTTCCTTCATACGTTCATTTATCAGTGTCTTCATACCATATACTGTGGAAAACATGGTCACAACGGCAAACACACCAATGATAATTCCAAGTAAAGTAAGGAATGATCTCAATTTATGTGTGAATATGTTCTGGACACTACTACCTAAACTCTCAGAAAAATACATTTGGTCTCGCCTTAATAAACTATATTCTTACATTTGGGACATTCTTTGAATTCACCCTTATCTTTAGTTTTCTTTTCTTCCATATAGTGATTTCCGCATTCAGGACAGGTAATTGCAACCGGTTTGCTATTAGTTATAAATTTACATTCCGGGTAATTTGAGCAAGAATAGAAGAATCTGCCTTTTTTATTCTTTTTCTCAGTGATCTGTCCATCTTTACATTCCGGGCATTTTATTCCAATTGTGAAAGGTTCTGTATATTTACATTTTGGGAAATTGGAACATGCTATAAATTTACCGAATCTTCCCTCTTTCAAAAGAAGATCAGAACCACATTTAGGGCACTTCTTATCAATAGTTTTGGGTTTTAAAATTTCAATCTTGCCATCTTCACTTCTTGTGAAATTCTTGATATTTTTACATTCAGGGAAATTTGAACAAGCTAAAAACTGACCATTTCTTCCCCACTTCAAGACCATAGGACTTTCACATTTATCACATTTAAGATCTGTTTCTTCCACCGCACTCTTTTTTGCTTCTTTATAATCCACTTCAGAGATCAAATCATTGAGAGATTCGTAATATTTTTTAAGAAGGCTGTGCCATTCTACTTCCCCATACATAACTTTATCGAGGCTGTCTTCCATTTCAGCAGTAAATTCTACATTAAAGAATTCATGAAAATTGGATACCAAAAGTTTATTAACAGTTAATCCCAATTCTGTAGGATGAAACCTTTTTGCTTGAAGAATTACATATTTTCTCAATCTTATTGTATTGGTAATAGCTGCATAAGTAGATGGACGTCCAATCCCTTTTGATTCTAATTCTTTAATAAGAAGAGCTTCTGTATATCTTGCAGGTGGTTTTGTAAAACTCTGTTTTGAAGATGTTTCTTTTGATTTAAGAACATCATCTTTCACATAACCGCTATCAATTTTCTCACCCAAAATAACTTTAGTATGTGGAAATACAACCAAGAATCCTTTATTCTCAATGGAACTTCCATTTGCACTAAAGATCGCATCGCCAATCTTAATAACAAGTTCCTTATTATTCATCTTCACAGGTAACATTTGTGTTGCAATAAATTTCTGCCAGATCATCGAATATAAATTGATCTGATCTTTTGTAAGATATTGGCTTATACTTTCCGGTGTATTGAAACAATTAGTTGTCCTAATTGCCTCGTGAGCATCTTGAGCAGAATTTTTGTTTTTAAAATATCGCGGTTTTGGATTTAAACCACCTTCACCAAATCGTTCTGAAATTAATTTTCGTGAATTATTCACAGCTTCTGTAGAAACCCTGAGTGAATCTGTACGCATATATGTGATCAGACCAACAGAACCTTTGTCAAGTTCTATACCTTCATAAAGCTGTTGTGCCACCATCATTGTTTTCTTCGCAGAAAAATTTAATATTCTTGCTGCATCCTGTTGCAATGTGCTCGTGATGTACGGAGGTCCAGGGTTGATCGATCTTACAGATTCCTTAATAGATTCTATATGATACTCATTTTGCTTAATTGCATCCAGAAGAACTTTTGCTTCTGCTTCAGTTTTGAAATTTGGTCTCTTCCCCATCCATTTTTTCAAAGTTGCTTTGAATTCCGGAAAGCCATCTTTATATAACATTGCATACACGTTCCAAGATTCTACAGGTTCGAATTTATTTATTGCATCTTCACGTTCACAGATTATTCTAAGTGCAACTGATTGCACTCTTCCTGCACTTAGATTTTTGGTAACTATTTTCCATAAAACAGGACTGACATTATATCCAACAATTCTATCAAGTATTCTTCTTGCCTGCTGGGAATCCACCTTTTTCTGATCGATCTCGCCAGGGTTTTCCATAGCTTTTCTTATAGCATCTTTGGTGATCTCATTAAAGATAATCCTGTGAACCTTTTTACCTTTGATCTCTTTCTTTAGAACTTGGATTAGATGCCAGGCAATTGCTTCTCCTTCGCGGTCATGGTCAGATGCGAGATAGATACTATCAGCATCTTTTGCAGCCAGTTTAAGTTCTTTGATGATCTTCTTCTTGGCAGGATCAACAACATATTTGGCTTTAAAATCATCATTTGGGTCTACTCCAAAATTTCTTTTAGGAAGATCTCGAATATGACCATTGGATGCTTTAATTATGAATTTATTCTGCAAAAATTTACCAATTGTTTTTGCTTTAGCGGGGGACTCAACGATTATTAAATTTTTTCCCATATTAATTTATCTCTTCATCAAAATTTATTTCATTTTCCTGGATGAAGAATAAATCTAATAAATCTCTAACAGAGACATCTTCAATTCCAGAAAATATGATGTAGTTAACAATATTATCAATCATATCTCTAGTAATTTTCTTTTTTAGAAATCCATTCAATTGGATTGAGAGTACAATTACTTTTTCGAATATTTCTTTGTTTACAGATCCTAATTTAAGGAGATGGATCAGATATCCAAAAGCATCAGTTGTTAGAACTCTACGCTCTTCTTCACCTAATATTCTATTATAATTCTTAGATTTCTGACGTGTTGTTACAGACTCCATCAGTTCATCCAATTCTTTTTCAGTTAGTCCAAGCTTTTTAAGTTCTTTACGAGCTGGCTTATCTGCCATTATCGTTTTTATAATCTCTTTAGTTCCTATTCTCGACATTTCCCTTCCCTATTTATCTGGCATTGTGCTCTTAAGTTATTTTACCACAACATTTTTTATATTTTTTTCCACTACCGCAAGGACATGGATCATTTCTTCCTATTTTTTCTCCAACAGAACGAGGTTGGAGCTTCTGTTTCTCAGGTGCATTTGTAGTCACATCCGGTTCCGCCGATTGCGGAACATCAAATGCAGAGCTTGATTCATGACGCTGTTTTGCCATTTCCAAGAAATCTTGTATCTTTTCTGGAGCAATAATATAAGTTGTAAAGACTTTTTTTGTAACACTCATATTTATATTGGAAACTAATGTCTGGAATAAATTGAATGATTCCTTCTTATATTCAATTAATGGATCTTTCTGCCCGTAAGCCCTTAGACCAATACCTTCTTTAAGTAGATCCATTTCATGTAGATGGTCTCGCCAGAGTTCGTCTACCACACTTAACATAACACGTCTCTCTATTTCACGTAACTGTTCAGAGCTAAGGTCGTCTTCCCTTTTCTGATATGCTTTGAGAACACCATCATATAAATTATCAAGTAGAGTTTCATATCTCATATGTTCGGTAACAATATTCTGCTCATATAAAACTACATTCAGGTTAGCTCTAATCCAATTCAATATCTCGTTAATGTTCCAATTTTCTGCATAATTCTCATCAACAATAATGCTGTCAACCATATCAGCAATAGTATCTTTTATCATTTCGATAACTTCAAATTTCAGGTCATATCCTTTGAGAACATTACGACGATAATTGTAGATCACATTCCGCTGTTGATTCATAACCTCATCATACTTTATTAATTGCTTTCTGCTCTCGAAGTTATAAGATTCAACTCTCTTTTGAGCTTTACCAACTGCTTTTGTCATCCACGGATGCACAATAGCTTCACCCTTTTGCAGTCCCATTCTAACCATCATCGGTCCAATTTTCTCCGAGCCAAAAAGACGCATTAGATCATCTTCCAAAGAAAGATAGAAACGGGATGTTCCCGGATCACCCTGCCTTCCGCTACGACCACGAAGCTGCCTGTCTATTCTTCTACTTTCGTGACGTTCTGTACCGATAACATGCAGTCCGTCTAAAGGCAAACCGAATGGGAATTCTTCAGATGTTTTATTTGATAAACCTAAATAGTTACTTTTTTCTTCAATAACTACGGTTTCCCCAAGTTTAATATCTGTTCCTCTACCTGCCATATTTGTGGCAATGGTCACTGCGCCCGGCTCACCTGCAGATTTAATTATATCTGCTTCCTGCTC
>JAYEKK010000279.1:0-1815 GCA_034660955.1 Candidatus Cloacimonadota bacterium
TATACAACAACAGGCAGTACACTCGCAGGAAATTCCATTTATCAGCATGGAGTAGTTCACATGTTAACCAAAAATATTAATAAACAGTTAACCATGCGGGCCGGCGTGGTTAACAATCGACTCTATGTTTACAATTGGAATAATAATATCATATCTTGCAATACTCATTACAATAGGGCTTATCAGTTCTAAAAAAATCAAGAATTCAAATAGTTTTTTTCTTGCAGATAGAAGCCTTGGGAAACTTGCATTAATATCTACAATTACTGCAACAACAGTGGGTGGATCTGCAACAATTGTTGCTGGAGGAAGAATATACTTGCATGGTCTTCCAGCACTATGGTATGATCTTGCAGGTGGTCTTGGATTAATTATTTTAGGTTTATTTATTGCAAAAAAGGTTCGGAAAACAGGGCTCTTCACTCTGCCAGATATAACAGGTTCTATGTTTGATAAAAGAGTACGTTTCTCATCAGCGGTTCTAATAATTATCACTGAAATTGCATGGGTATCGCTTCTTATTCAAGCGTGTAGTCTCGTACTATCGGTTGCGGTTCCTGTTGACTATACAATTTTGCTTGTAATAATTACTGTTTGTTTCATTCTCTATACTATTATTGGTGGGCAATATGCTGTTGTCTACACAGATATCATTCAGTTTTTTGTAATGTTCATTGCTATCTGTTGCATCGCAGCACCATTGCTCTTTTTTGATGCACTACCCGGAATAAGTCAACTATCATCCACAACTTTATCATTTCCAATAAATGCAAACATCGGGCTGATGGGTGCTGCATCGATTTTTTTTATGATGTTTCTACCTCATGTTGTAGGACCTGATATATATTCAAAACTTCTCTCTGCAAAAGACGAGAAAACTGCAAGAACAGGAGCTATTTTTTCAGGTATATTCAAACTAGTTTTTGCAATAGCAATAGCAATTCTTGCAATTTCTGCCTTAGTTCTTCACCCTGGGCTTTCAAACGCATATGAAGCGATACCTGTGGCTGTGCTCAGCCTTTCACCGATAATAGGGGCAATTATTATTGCAGCTTTTGTATCTGTTATGCTTTCATCTGCAGATTCATGCCTGCTTTCTGCAGGAACAATTATTAGTGTCGACCTTCTGAAAAACAAGGATATAAACATATCAAGAATAGGAATACTTGCAGTTGGACTTGGAGCACTTGGCCTTGCGCTTTATCTTGGTAGTATTTTATCAACATTACAAATGGCATATACTATTTTTACAGCAGGACTTACAATTCCAATTCTCTTTGGTTTTTACAAAGAAAAAATACGCGTCAGCTCAAATGGAGCCCTATGTGGACTTATACTTGGAGGCGGAATATCTCTTGCTTGGTTCTTTTTAGAAAATCCTTATGACATTGATGCTGTGCTTATAGGTATGGTATTTTCTATTATACCTCTATTATTATTCAGGGAAGCTAAAAAATGAATGATAAAATCATAGGTTTGTTGAAAAAAGATGAGTTTGTATCAGGCGAATTATTAGCGGAAAAACTTGGTATTTCAAGAACTGCTATTTGGAAACAAATCAAATCTTTAAAAGATATAGGCTATGAGATTGAATCCGTTAAAAACAAAGGATACAGGCTTGTTTTAAAACCTGATATACCACTTCCTGAAGAGATAAAAAATGGGCTTGACACAAAGATTATTGGTAAAAAAATAATTTATTTTAAAACAATTGACTCAACTAATTCTTATTGCAAAAATCTTGTAAGAGAAGGTATAGTTGAAGGTACTGTTGTTGTTGCAGATATTCAGAAAAAAGGGAGAGGTCGAAAAAAT
>JAYEKK010000280.1:0-26651 GCA_034660955.1 Candidatus Cloacimonadota bacterium
AGTTGAGAAGATAGTTATAAATACCGAAAAGATAACTTCTGAACTTGCTGGCTCTGATCTGAAACAGCTCATGATAGATATCCATAAACTTACAATTGATGCAAATAATGCAATTTCTCACATCGATGCGACCCATCTTGAAAGTAGGCAGGATCTGCTCGATACGATTGAAAGTCTGAAAGAAACCATCGATTATTTAAACGATTTTTCCAGACAGATCAGTGAAGACCCATCATTGCTTATAAGGTCAAAGAATTAGGAGAGAAAACCTTATGAAAAAAATAATTATTCTAAGTTTATCAATTATCTTTTTATTTGGGTGCATGACAAGAAACATTGTTCCCAGAAACTACTTCATTCTTGAATATTATTCCCATTCCGAAAAAGATGAACTCAGGTTGGATGAACCCTTTGATCAATCTGTTTACATTGAGGATACGAAAGTTCCAAGAACCTATAATAGAAATCAAATCGTGGTTCGTCATTTTGGACCGCGCATCACCTATTCCGATAATAATCTTTGGGGAGTAAAACTTTCAAAGATAATTCCGGATCTGATTAAAAAACGATTTGACGGCTATAACATGTTCAAGAATACACAAAGAGAATTGTTTACTTCCGATCCTGATTATGTGATCGATACGAAGATAAGCAATATTGAGATGTATATCTCGGAAACTCTTTATCAGGCGAGATTGAATATAGATTTTACATATCGAAAAAAAGATACGGAAAAACCATTGATAACTCATTCAGCAAATATAGAGAGAGTATTATTAAAACAGGATTTTGATACTTTTGCACAAACAATAAATGATATCATTTTAGATGAGATCGACAGATTTGCAGCAAAGATAAATATTCACAATATTTATGGGTCACAATCACTGATTACTCAAGATAATATTTCAGTAGAGATCGATCCTGCACTTGTAGAAATACTTGATTCGGAAGAAGATAACAGTGGGAAAGGACTTATATTAGTTCCAGCAATTACAAGAACAGAGAATGAACCATATTATAAGGTCTATGACAAATATGGATACGAAAGATCTGCCAAAATTGGTGAAGCCTTACCATTAATGGAGGGAACTTATTCTATCGAATATGGCTCGGGAAATAAAGATCAAAAGATGACCCAAAAGAATATTAAAGTTCATCCTCGTTATAAAACAATTGTAGAACCGGATTGGGGATGCCTGATAGTTGAAATTATAGATGAAAATAGAAACTTTGCCAAGGTTATTTACGAGTTATTTGGTTTAGAAGACGGAGAAAGTTTTGGTAGTGAATTTCCAGCAGAAGTAGAACTTGGTGAACAGGAAAAAGTATGGGTCTTAAAACCGGGACATTATAAAATAACCATAAATAATGAACCGTTTAATACTTACACTGATTTCACAACGGTTCTTATAGAAAAAGGTAGTGTTCAAAAACTAACGATTGTTATGGGGACCGATGAAGAAGGGAATCCAACAAATATGGCAGGAGCTGGGATTTTAGAGGAAAGCTTTTTTGCAGCATCGTTAGAACCTCTTAAATTTTCAAGTGCAATTCATATCAATGGGAATTTGAATAGTGATAATGAGCTAAATGAAGATGATCCTGAAGTTACAATAACCATGAATTCGCAATTGGAAAATTATCTAATCTATGATAAGGATCCGCTTTATTATAATATGAAAAGTGTAATTGATCTGGGTATTTCAAAGACAACAGACACAGATTTTAGGCTTGCTTCAGATGAATTTGCCCTTAAAAATACAGGAATATACTATTTTGTAACAGATCTTGGATTCTATGGAAGATTTGATATTAACTCACATTTCTTTAATGAAACACAATATAATGCTGATGAATTCTATTACCAAAAATTTGATGAAAACGGTATTGTGCTGGGAGATAGTATATATTCTGATAATGTACAAACAAAATCATCTCTTTTCCCAATAGAATTAAAAGAGGGAATTGGTATTAATTATAGGATATTGAATCTATCCAGAGCAAGTTTGAGTTTTAGAGCCGGATTTGGGATTAGACAATTTTTCAATGAAGATGTTTTTGTTTATAATGATGAAAAAATTGATATTTATGATCCAGCTTCTACAAAAACATTTGTTGATGCAGCTGGTGTTGAACATAGAAAATACTTTGAATTGGCTTCAACAAACACTACTGGGACAGAGCTGTCTCTTGTTGGAAATTTCCAACTACCTTTTAATCTAACTTATTCTATGGATGCAGATTTCTATTTCCCATTTGAAGAAAACGATGAATATACATTTGAGTGGGAAAATTCCTTTAACTTGAATTTGTTTAAACATATCTCACTCGATTATAAATTTAATTTGAAAAAACGAGGTAAAGATTCTGGAATTGATTATTTGGTTCAAGAGCACAGTTTGTTCTTAAGAGTAACCTATTTCTTGAGATAATATGGAACTTAGAGAACAATCGTTATTCTTTGAAGGAGAACTCACAAAGCAGACAGTACCTGCTTTGAATAATGAATTCCTAAAACATATCGATCAAATGATTTCCACAATTGACCTGCAACAGGTTTCTAAGATAGATAGTGCCGGCATTGTCTTTGTAGATGAGATGTTATCGCAATTAGAGCTTAACCCCGATGACTCCTTATCTATGAATGAGATGGTGAGAACAGCTTATGACACCTTTACTTCAGCAGAATTAAAACCCATTAGCAAAGAGAAAAAATTAGATTTCTTTACTCAAATTGGATCAAGTTCTGTTAATTTGGTTGAATCTGTAAGGGATGGGATATACCTGATCGCAGATATTTCTTACTGGTCATTTGTGGGTATCTTTAATAAAAGAGGACAACGTAAAGGGTCAGTAATTCAACAAGCTCTATTCATCGGAGTGGATGCACTTGGAATAATCGCCTTGCTATCAATGATCCTTGGTTTGATCCTGGCTTTGCAATCTGCTGCACAATTGCGACAATTTGGTGCAAATATATTTGTTGCAGATCTCATGGGGATATCGATGGTCACGGAAATGGGTCCCATTCTCACAGCAATAATCCTGGCTGGTAGAAGCGGCTCATCAATTACCTCAGAGATAGCTACAATGCAGGTTACAGAAGAGATCGATGCACTAAAAATGATGGCGATAAATCCGATAAGATATGTGGTCGTTCCCAAATTCCATGCCATCACGATCTGTATTCCTCTTTTAGTCACAGCTTCAACCTTGATCGGAATATTTGGCGGATTGATAGTAGCTGTAACATATCTTGATCTGAGTGCGACGGTTTTTATTGATCGGGTATTTGAAGTTCTTACCTTACGAGACGCTATAATCGGGTTGGGAAAGAGCTACTTTTTTGCGTGGGTTATTGTAATAATTGGAAGCTATTATGGATTTAAGGTGAAAGGTGGCGCAGAGGGTGTTGGAAAAGTTACAACTCAAGCAGTTGTTGCTTCGATCTTCTGGATAATTATACTGGATGCGATCAATAGTTTGATCTTCTATTTTAAAGTATGAAAAAACCAATAATATCAGTTAAAGATCTCGTTGCAAAATTTGGTGAAGAGACCATATTAGAAAACATTTCTGTGGATATTTATCCTCAGGAGGTAACAGTAATTCTGGGTAGCAGCGGTTGCGGAAAAACCACATTGATCAAGAATATCCTCAAATTATATCAACCTTTTTCCGGTTCAGTAAAAATATTTGATAAAGAAGTAACTTCGATGGATGAACAGGAATTTGATGATATTCTTAGCAGGATTGGAATGCTATTTCAAAATGGTGCACTTCTTAACTCTCTTAGTATTTTTGATAACGTTGCAATTCCTTTAGAACAGCATACAAAGCTTTCTAAAAATGTGATAGAAAAAATGATAAAAGTAAAACTGGATCTGGTTAACCTTAGTCATGCAATATATATGATGCCGGCAGAACTTTCGGGTGGAATGAAAAAAAGAGCGGCTCTTGCCAGGGCGATTGCACTCGATCCCGATATTCTAATTTGTGATGAACCTTCTGCAGGTCTTGATCCACTAACAAGCGCATCTCTTGATGAATTAATCCTGAAATTAAAAAATCTTCTTAATATGACGATTGTAATTGTAACACATGAACTTGCCAGTATCCATAGAATTGCTGATAGGATACTTTTTATTGATAACGGGATATTGCTATTTAACGGGACATTGGAAGAAGCAAAAAGAACAGATATATCTGAAGTAAAAACATTTTTTGAAGTAGGTACATTTTAGTATTTATGGTAGAAAACAAAAAAAAATTTCTATTAGATGAAAACTTGGGTAAACTGGCAAAATGGCTGCGAATGCTGGGCTATGATGTTGCCATTTATAGAAGTATCAGCATAGAAAAAAAGATATCTCTCTGCAACAAAGAACGTAGATTGTATCTAACAAGAAGTAATAAAGTAGCTAGAAGAAAAGAAAGTTTCCCCAGAATATTGATAAGAGCAGAGAAATATGATGAACAGTTACTGGAGATGTTGCATTTACTTGAATTTAATAATAAAATGCTATCTTCAAGATGTTTGGTGTGCAACGATAGATTACAGGATATTCAAGTAGAAAAAATTAAATGCTTAGTTCCGGAATATGTAACAGATAATTTCTCAGAATTTAAAATATGTAGAAAATGCGGAAAGATTTTTTGGAACGGTTCACATTATGCTGCAATGAAAAGCAAACTTAGGAATTTATTGACAACATAAGTTCTAAAAATTTAGAAACATTATATAGAATTTTATTATTATAATAATATATATTTGTATATTTCCAAAATAAGGGGGGAATATGAAAAAATGGATATTCTTTCTGTTTGTTATCATATTTGCTGGTAATATTTTTACACAGGAAATAGATACTGCTACGTCAACTGATGACTCCATTGGTACTCAAATTACTATTCTTGAACGCCCTACAAAGTTATCTGCAAAAGCGTTGAATGATCATACCATCTCATTACGCTGGCAATGCTCAAAAGATAATATCATTGGATATGTTCTTTTTAGGAAAAGAGGAGATGAAGAATTTATTCAGATCAGTAAATTAGAGATAGATAAAGCTTTTTTCGTTGATGAAAAACTAATATTTAATGTGAATTATTCATATAAAGTTCAATGCTATAATGAAGAAATAAAATCCGATTTTTCTGATGAAGTTACAATATCCACTCCATTTCCCGAACCATCAGATCTTAGTGTAAAACCGATTAATGATCAGTCCGTAAGAATAACCTGGCAGGATAACTGCGATTATGAAACAGGATTTGTTATTGAACGAAAGTGCATGGATAGCGAGTATGTAGTGAAAGGAAAAACTCTAGCTGATGAAACACTTTATATTGATGAAGGATTGATAGTTGGAGAGAAATATTATTATCAAGTAAAGGCACTTTCTGAATTCAATGAATCATTAGCATCTGATAAGATTACAGTTGAAACTAAGTTTCCTGCTCCAGCTAATTTTATTGTGAAAGCTCTCGATGACCAGTCTATTCGCCTTACGTGGGAAGACGGTTATGACTATGAAAGTGGTTTTAAAATTGTGAGAAAAACCGGTAATGATGAATTTAAAGAAATTGCAGTTGTAGATAAAAACTCACGCTATTATGTAGACAGTGAATTAGAAGACGGTAAAACATATATTTATGCTATTAGAGCATTTACAGAGATAAATGAATCCAGGCCAAGCGCTTCATCTTCTGCAGAATTATTATTTCCCTCACCCCAGAAATTATATATTGATGTTTTAAATGATCATTCTGCAAAACTGTATTGGGAAGATAGATCCACTTTGGCTCATGAATATATTCTTGAGCGTAAGGTCAATGAAGGTGACTATAAAGTGATCTATAAACTGAGTAAAGAAGAGAGAGATTACATAGATGAAGATATGCAACTGGGTGATGAATACACCTATCGTATCAAAGCACTTTCCAAGGTAAATGAATCGGAATATTCCAACGAAATTGGTACAAAGACCGGTTTCCCTGGTCCTGAGAACCTTTATGCTGAAAATATTGATGATCAATCACTTAGATTATATTGGGAAGATAACTGTTCTTTTGAGACAGGTTATAGATTAGAAAGAAAGGAGAGCAGAGGTGAATTTTCGGGAATTGCAGATTTGGAACCAAATGCAACGTCTTTCTTAGATTCCAAGCTCTCTTTTGGCACAACCTATACTTATAGGGTAATTGCTTTTAGCGCAGCATCTGAATCTGCTTACTCCAATATTTTATCAGCAAAAACAATTTTCCCTGAACCCACTTACCTTTCGGTACTTATTATAGATGACCAATCATTAAAATTATCATGGATGGATAATTGTACATTTGATACTGGATTCAAAATTGAGAGAAAAGCGGGAAAGGAAGATTTTGTTTTGATCAAAGAACTTGCTGCTTCAGCAGATTTCTATCTGGATAAAGGACTTATATATGGCACACAATATATCTACCGGATAGCAACGGTAACAAAATCCAATTCTTCCAATTATTCAAGTGAGATCATTGCAAAAACTGTTTTCCCTGAGCCATCTTATCTAAGTTCAGAAGTTCTTGATGATAAAACTGCCTCACTTTATTGGGAAGATAACTGTGAATTTGAAACAGGATTCAGAATTGAAAGAAAAGTCGAAGCTGAAGAGTATAAACTTCTGGTAAAACTTCCTGCCAATTCAACCTCCTACACAGATGGAAATTTAAAGTTTGAAAAAACATATTATTATAGAATTCAGGCAATTACCTCAATCAACGGATCCGATTTTTCTAATGTTGAATACTTAAATACGATATTCCCCCATCCTACAAATTTAAATGTAGAGGTAGTCTCCGCCGGAAAGATCAAATTGAATTGGAAGGATAATTGTTATTTTGAGGATGGTTACAAGATCGAAAGAAGCCAAAATGGTTCTGACTATAGAATGATAAAAGAGGTAAATCCAAATATACAAGAATATATTGATAAAGATTTGGATTACAATGCAGAGTATTCATATCGTGTTCATGCGTTTACGGATATGAATATCTCTCACCAGACTAATACAGTTTCGGAATATTATGGATTACTTGTTCCTGGGAATTTTAAAATTTCGGTTGTAGCAGGTCGACAAGTTAAACTCACCTGGGAAGACAATAGTAGTATTGAAGAAGGCTTTAAGATTCAGAGAAGAACTGAAGGTAAAGAATTTAAAACAATTGCATCTCTGCCCGCAAATTCAGAATCTTATTTTGATACTAATACCGAGATTCACAAAAAGTACTATTATCGAATTTTCAGTTTTATCAAAAGAAATAATTCACCGGAATCAAAAAATTATTCTGCAATATGCCATTTTGGTTTCCGACGCGTTCCTGAAGATCATCCAACAATTCAAGCAGCAATTAATATTGCTGTCTCGGGAGATATTGTAATTGTCCAACCTGGCACTTATAAAGAGAATATTAATTTTGAAGGTAAGAACATAACAGTCTGTTCTGAATTTATAAATACCCAGGAGAGTAGATACATAATCTCTACCATAATAGATGGAAAGAGCTCGGACAGCGTTGTTAACTTTGAAAGCGAAGAGACCGAGAAAGCAAAACTCATCGGTTTCACGATTCAAAATGGAGCTGGGAATGGGCACCGTGGCGGTGGGATTTTTATCTATAATTCAAGCCCAACAATTAGCGATATGATCATAAAAGATAACAATGCAGAGAAGTTTGGTGGTGGACTCTATCTCTATAATTCCAATTCTTTAATTGAGAATGTGAAGATCGAAAATAATTCTTCTATGGGATCAAAGCATGGTTATGGGGGTGGAATTTATTTAAGTAATTCCAATCCAATTTTAAATAAATTGGAAATTATAGATAATCGAACCAATGAATTTGGCGGCGGGATCTATATATATAATTCAAATCCGGAACTTACTAAATGTGTTATTGCCGGAAATGAGGCTGTTGGAACTGAATATGGCTATGGCGGTGGGATATATACTCAGTATTCGACTTCTTGTTGGCATAATCTTACAATTGCCGATAATTCTGCAAAATTAGGTGGAGCAATCTACTGCAATAGTTTTTCAAATCCAAAAATATTCAATTCAATTTTGTGGAATAACTCTCCCCAGGAAGTCTGTTTCCATAGATTTGGTGACATTAAAGTGACTTTAAGTTATTCTAATATTATGAATGGTGAAGATGGTTTTAAAACAAATAATAATGGCTCACTTTTCTTTAAGATGGGAGTAATCAATTCCGATCCTAAATTTAAAGATGCAGCCAATAGAAATTATGATCTGTTGAAAGAATCTCCATGTATTGATACTGGTGATCCTGCAGAAGAATTTAAAGATGCAGATGGATCCAGGAATAATATGGGAGCTGAAATTTAATAAATATATAATTCAGGAGGAGTTATACATGACAAAGAGAACAAAGATTTTATTAATTATTATTTTTATGGTCGTAGTGATGAGCAGCAATGTTTTTGCTCAAATTTTCCAGAGACAAATATTTACAGGGCTGCATGGCAATGCTACCAAACTTATTGGTGGAGAGGTGGATGATAGCTCGGTTAGGATTTTAGGGGAATTTAACGGTGGTTATTATTTCACTCGTAAAATCGGGGTTGGCATTGAGGCTGGCTACGGCTTTGTTACAGTTCGCGATAAAGATCAACTTTTAGAAGTAATGAGTCATCTGGTTTCCAAAGAGGGTGCTCCTTTTCAAACAACATTTATCCCGATTTCTGTTTTTGGACGCTATAATCTTATTCAAGATCAGAACTGGATCCCTTATCTCACTGCAGGAATGGGTGTAATGATGTGGAATTGTGAAAATACCGATACTGGTACAGAGATCAGTTCCGGGAATAATTTCATTGCTAATGTCGGTGGTGGAATAGAGTGGGAGATATCACGTACGGTTGCGATCGATTTTGGTGTAAAATATCAAAGATTATTTAATCAGACTCAGGATATGTCTGGTGAATCTACAACTGCTCTTGCCAGAGGAGATGTGCAGACCGGTAATTTATCTGCCGGATTTGGAATTACTCTGCGCTTTGGTGGCTGGAGAGATTCCGATGGTGATGAGATTGAAGATAAACTTGATAAGTGTCCGTTCATTCCAGAGGATTTTGATAATTTCGAAGATGAAGACGGCTGTCCTGAATGGGATAATGATGGTGATGCACTGGCCGATTCGGTAGAAACCAATACAGGTATATTTATCAGCGCAGACAGCACAGGAACAGATCCTAATGTAGCTGATACTGATCTGGATGGTGTTAATGATTATGATGAGGTTTATACCTACCTTACTAATCCACTCTCTGTTGATACTGATGCTGACAGCTTAAGTGATGGTGATGAAGTTAATAATTACCAAACTGATCCCAACTCTGTAGATACCGATAGTGACGGCTTGAATGACGGAGATGAAATATTCATTCATCAGACTGATCCAAAAAATGCGGATACCGATGGTGACGGTTTCATGGATGGTGATGACAAATGTCCGTTAGAACCGGAGACATTTAACGGTTTTATGGATGATGATGGTTGTCCCGATAAGAAACCAGAAATTGTATTTGAGAAGAAGTCACCTATTATTTTGGACGGGGTGAACTTCAAAATAGGAAGTTCAGAATTGACTGATGGAGCGAAGAATGTACTGGGCAAGGTTGTTAGAACCCTTAAAGATTACAAGGATATGCACCTTGAGATCAGTGGGCATACAGATAGTTCCGGTTCCAGATCGCTCAATATGAAGCTATCCAGGAAGAGAGCAGAATCTGTACGCCGTTATCTGATCAATCAGGGAATTGAAGAGCACAGATTACGTGCAATTGGTCTTGGTCCCGATCATCCTGTAACTTCAAACAAAACTAAAGCAGGACGTGCAAAAAACAGACGTATTGAGTTCTTTAGAACAAAATAATATCTAAAGATAAGCCGTAAATTGTAAGGACTCGGTTTCTGCCGGGTCCTTTTTTTAAGTAGCATTCATCGGAACATCATTAATTAAAGGGTAGGAAAAATTTTATGGTTCTGCTTGACGATTATCATTGAATGATTGAAATATAAAACCATAATATAAAAAGGGAATAATTAGTGTTGAAAATGAAAGAAAATTTAATGAATAAATCTGGTGAATTGAAAATATTCAAATTAAGAAATCAGATTCTTGAATATAGCTGGGGATCTAAGACATGTATCCCACATTTACAGGGGAAAGATGAACCCTCACCAGAGCCGCAGGCTGAATTGTGGATGGGTACTCACCCCATGGGTTCTTCTCGTATTTTGATAAATGGTAAAGAAGAATCTCTTCTGGAATTAATAAAACGAGACCCAAAGAGGATGCTGGGGGATAAGATTGCGCGTAAATTTAAAAATGAGCTACCCTTTTTATTTAAGATTCTGGCGGCTGCACATCCGCTTTCTATCCAGGCTCATCCCAATAAAATTCAAGCCAGAAAAGGATTTGAACTTGAAAATAAAGAGAATATACCTCTTAATTCTCCCGAACGAAATTATAGAGATGATAACCATAAACCTGAGCTGATCTGTGCTTTAACGAATTTTGAAGCAATGTGTGGATTTCAGCCTATCGGGGATATTGTAGAGAGAATTAAATATTTGCAATTGGAAGATCATATTTCCATGATCAAAGAACTAGAGAGAGATCCAACAGTAAAGGACTTGGAAAAAATGTTCTCTGAGTTGATGGACAAACACGATGATACTCAAACTAAAAAGGTTAGTATTTTGGTAAACAAAATAGCAAAATTGGGACCAAGAGATGAAAATGAAAAGATAATATTTAAATGGATATCAAGATTAGCAGCTATTTATCCTAAAGATATGGGAGTTTTTTCACCACTTTTTTTAAATGTTATTAAGCTTCTACCGGGAGATGCATTGTTTATTAAAGCAGGCATCTTGCATACTTATTTAAGTGGCTGTGGTGTAGAAGTTATGGCAAACTCGGATAACGTATTACGTGGTGGCTTAACCAATAAAAAAGTTGATCTACCGGAATTAGTAAAGATACTCAATTTCGATAGCAGCGGCTTTAAAAAGATCGAACCGAAAATGGATAAAAATGAAAATATTTATCAAACAACTGCTACGGAATTTCAGCTATCAAGAATTATAGTTGAAGATGATGAACCGTTTATATGTGCAAATATCTCAAGTGCTGAGATCATTCTTTGTACGGGGGGAAAGGGATCAATAACCTGGTCACGATCTTCTTTTGAATTAAAGTCGGGAGAATCTGTCTTTATTCCTTTTGCAATTTCAGAATACTGTATAAATGGATCAATGGATTTATTCAGAGCTGTTGTTCCTGCCTAAAACAAGAGAGGATATATAATTGAAACTTAAAGATTTTTTAAAACTAATTGAATTACCTATCCTGGTTATGGGGATCACAATCGCTATTTTCTCACTGATATCCTACTTTTTTGGTTTTCAAATTACTCTGGTAAAAGATCTAGGATTGTTCACTCATGCGATATACAACATATTCTATCATTTAGATTTTACACACGATTTTACTATTGCCTCACTATTTATGAGTTTTGTCATTCTTATTTGTTCTTTTACACTTTTTTTGATGGGTTGGGGTGATAGGGAAAAATTAAAGATCAGTTCAATTCAGCAGGGGATCCTGAAATTGTTCAGCGGATTGATGCTGCTGCTTTCTGTGGATGAGATCCTTGACCTGCGCAAACAACTAGGTATGAGTATTGAATCTGTTACCGGATTTCTGGATGGAACTAAACTGGAGAATCTGGGTTTTTCATGGCTGCTTGTTTATTTACCTTTGGTTTTGGTCAGTTTTATTATCTTTAGTATTTTTTTCCATAAATTTATTAAGAAGATCAAAAATGTGAGGCAACGTACTTTTGCCTATCGTTATTTCTGGGCTGTAATAATTTTGGTACCTGTTTATTATTTATTGGTACTCACCGAAGGTTATTTATTGTTCTCAGGTCATTCCGGGAATACTCTCATCTATGTTGAAGAGTTTTGTAAACTTGGTATGATCTTTAGTGTTTACGGCTTAGTACTTAAAGTCTCAGATAATTATAATTTGTAGAAATATTTATTCTATATACTTAGATAAAATAGGGGGTGATCATCCCCTCTCTTCAACAATTCTTCCAGCTGTATTTTCATTAAAATAAATATGGAGATCAATAAAAAAAGGGGTGATTTGTGAATCACCCCTTAACTGTCTTTTGTTTAATCCATTAAAACGTTGTAACATCCACGAAGTTAAAATCATCAATTAACAATGTTGGGATCTTGGCATAATACTCCTGCTGTATACTTGGTCCCATTGCCAGAATTCGTTTAGTTGCATCGTGCAGGATTTCGTTCCAGCGGAAATTCGTTACCGACTTTTGGATCTTGCCGTCTTCAAAATAGAGTACTCCATCCCGGGTAAGTCCTGTCCATTCACCGGTTTTGCGGTCAGTCGGGCGAATATACCAGAAATTATTTATGATCACACCTCGATCTACCATCTTAATCATATCACTTTCGGTTGTATCTCCACCATCCACGATTATGTTGTAAGGTCGCAAAGCTTTTAGATCATTCTTTCTGGCATAATATCTGGTGGCACTCATATTTTTGAGTACACCGTTCACGATCCAATCGATATTTTCAGCCGGGATCCCGCCGTTTAAGAATTTACTGGCGTCCAGGTCGGGATCATCCAAACGTGAGCGGAAAGTGAATTTATCCCCAAAGAATTGTTTTCCGATCTGATCCGTGAAGGGTGTGTGACCTTCATCAGCTGTACGTCGGTCAAATGTCCAGATAAGATAAAACAGCCAGTTTAAAACTGCAGCCGGTCTTAAAATAACCGGGATTTTACCTTTCTCAATCTGTACCGGATTATTAAGGCTGTCAAATTGAGAATTCAGCTGCTCTATCATAGCAGGCATACTGAAATTGGCATGATCTTTTACCGATCTGGAAACTTTTGTTTCCACACCTTCTTTCTTCATCGTCATTGAATGAGAAAAACTAGTTGATCTGTCATAACCTTCAAAACCGTTCTTAGTTGTCAGGAAAGTATCATGCACATGTTTTTGGGAAATTCCTGAAAGTTTTGCATTTCTATCTTCAGCGTTTTTAACGCATGTCAGAATATCATCGACAATCTTTTCCACCGGCAGAACGGCTGTATTTTTGGCATAGTTATTCACATCAGGCAGATCATGAGCTGGCTCACTTTGCACATATTCGGGATCGGACTGATTCAATTTCGCCATACCTTCAGCAGTTCTAATGAGATATTTAAGAGAATCTACATTCAGGTTATTACCAGAAGCCATACCATTTTTATTATCGAAAGCTACATTTAAACTTACATTCAATTTATCACCTGTAATATGCTGGGTAATTCCATTCTGAGCAAAACGGGTCAGCAGGTCTTCCGAGCCGTTAATGCTGAAATTATAATCGGTTGCAATACAATTCTTGCGGATAAATTCAGCAGCTTTCTGTATCTCTTTTTTAGTTATCATTTCGATCCTCCTACTCGAATATTACGGAAACGTGCTGTGGCACCTCCGTGTGTCATCCTGCCGCGCTGACCGGGTTGACCTTTTCCGCAATTTGTAACCCCAAATGTTTGGAAGAATCTCTCATCACAAATAGCATCCACACTGTTCCAGAATTCGGGATTGTTCGATTTATAGAGGATTTTCTTAAGCGGTCTGGTTTTTTTACCGTTCTTTATTTCCCAGAACATATCACCCCCAAATTGAAAATTCTCCCGATGCTGATCTATTGAGAATGAACCACGACCTTCGATGTAAATGCCATCTTTGGTGTCGGCGATCAATTCCTGAGGAGAGAGCTTTTCTTTACCAGGCTGCAGATAGAGATTGGGAATTCTGTTGATAGGAAAATCGAAATAGTTGGTTGCACGATTACAGCCACGACTCATATTCATTCCAATTAGAGGAGCAGTTGCCCGAGTGTTGCCATATTCATTTAAGATACCATCTTTGATAATATACCATTTCTGGTTGGGAACTCCATCGTCATCATAACCTGCTGTGGCAATTCCACCTTCGAGTGTATTGTCAGCCACAAAATTGACAATTTTTGAACCATATTGGTAATTACCCAATTTCTCAGGAGTGGCAAAACTGATACCAGCAAAATCTGCTTCCCAACCTAAAACTCTGTCCAGTTCAGTGGGATGTCCTACAGATTCATGCATAGTAAGTGCTGTGTGATTGGGATCGAGCAGTAATGTTTTTCGTTCCTCAGATCCTAAAGAGTCTGCATGAACTTTCATGATCGCTTCTTCTGCAACTTGTACAGCTTTGTCGGTTAGATTCAGGTTTTGCACCCATTCCCAGCCTTTGGCTTGTCCACCATGACTATATGTTCTGCTCTGGCTGTCGCCTTCTGCAATTGCAGTAGCTGTAATAGTAGGCTCAATGTAAACTGTTTGAATATCTAATCTGCTGACCAAAGTAGAAGCGAACAGCTTTTCATCTTTACGACATTCCAGCATGAAAACTGCCAATTTGATCTCGGCAAAGTTGAGCATGGTTTTGTTCACTTCCAGCATCAATTCTACTTTTTCACTTAAGGGAACATCGAACGGATCAATGCTGAATTGTGTTTTATAGGAGTCGATGTAACCTCTTTCATGTGCCAGAACCAACCCATCTCTATATTTCACACGACCCGATTCTTTAGCGATTGCAAAGGCTTTTTTTACTGTTTCATTTACTGCATCAGCAGTAAATACATTGTTATGAGCAAACCCCCATGCACCATTTTTGAATACCCTGATCCCGTAACCGTAGATTTCATTAAGGGATGTATTTTTCAAACTCAGGTTACGCAAATAGATCATTTCAGTACTCGATCTTTGAATACGGATATCAGCATAATCAGCACCTAGTGCATCCGCTTTTTCCATTGCGAGTTTTAAAAAGTCCATTAAGACCTCCTATTAAAATTCATTTGAAATGCAAAATGGGGAATTGATAATGGATGTCAAATGATTTAGCTTAATCGTTAAAATAGCTTCCGGCTAAACATCGAATATAATTAATCTTGTCACAAAGTCAGGGTAAATTTAGGTTAATCTTGTCACAGAGTCAGGGTAAAATGTATTTAACCTAATTATAATTCCTGACACTCTTTCCAGCGGAAGCAGCTTTTCAGATGATCATTCACAAGTCCGGTAGCCTGCAAATGTGAATAGAGAATGATAGATCCCAGGAATTTAAAGCCACGTTTCTTCATATCTTTACTGACTCGGTCAGAAAGTTCGGTTTTTGCTGGAATTTGAGAGATCTCGGTCCAATAATTTACAAGTGGTTTATTTTCAACAAACCCCCACAAGTAGTTACAGAAACTATTATATTCTTTCTGGATCTCAATAAAAATTTTTGCGTTGTTTATTGAAGCTTCGATCTTTCTGTGATTTCTAATGATCCCGGCATTCTGCATTAATTCATTAATTTTATTCTCATCATATCTGGCTACTTTCTGTACATCAAAATCGTCATAAGCTGCTCGATAATTTTCGCGTTTTTTCAGGATCGTATTCCAGCTCAAACCTGCTTGAGCAGATTCTAAGACTAGAAATTCAAACTGTTTTTGATCATCAAAAACCGGAACTCCCCACTCTTCATCATGATATTTAATATAAAGTTCATTGGATGTGCTCCAGGGGCAACGTTTCATTTGGAACTCCCTTTATTTAATTCCTAAAAAACTAATAACAATTTATTATCTAATTTCAAATGCTATACTACAATAATCCTTTCACAAAATTAAATACATATATCATCCATTCATAGGAAGCGAAAAAACCATTTTTCAAAAATAGCCAACCATAATTAAAGCCACCAAGTACAAAAGTTACTATAAAACCATAGCTGATTATATTTGCAAAAACCAGAAAGATGCATGAAAATACTTTTCCAGTTTTGGTAATATCAGTTTGATGAAATCCAAATTCCTGCAATGTGGAAAAAACGTGATATGAAGTAAGAAGCCCAAGTACTGCATAAAAATATTTATAAAATTCTGCATTAATGATCAAATACAATGGCAAGAGCAACATGGCAAAAGTTGGCAGAAAATATGGAGCAAGTGTGATTAAAAAATTACTCCCATGCAAAGCAATATGTCCTCCTTCATTGTCAGTTGCATGAAATCTGGAGATTTTCTTAAAGAAAAGTAATCCAACCAGAAGGTGTGTGAGTTCATGCTCGAAAGTTGAGAAAAAATGGTTGCGTTTGAACCAACCGAACCAAAGAGGCAGAAAAACTCCAAATCCAATCAGAAAAAACTTCAATGATTGCTGTGTAAGGTCAATTCCTTTGGCTACATTTAAAAGTGCAAGAGCATAGCCAATAGTTAAAAAGATAGAAAGAATAAGAATAATTGTTTTAATGATTTTCACAAAACCTCCGATTATTTTTTATCTAATTAGTTTATTCTAAGATTCAAAACTCATTTCAATAACATTATTTTTTTCGAACTTATCAAATCTTCACATTTCAATTTAATAAAATAAATTCCGGATGAAACTTCAATACCATTATCATCAGTACCGTCCCAGGTTGCAGTGTATTGTGCTTCTCCTCGTCCTTCGACAGACTTAGGATGACACAAGCTCGGAGAAAGATCTTTAACCTTTTGTCCTTTAAGATTATAAATTTCTAAGGTTACAAACGAGGGCGTTTGTATTACAGAAAAAGATATCGTTGTCTCAGGATTGAAAGGATTGGGATAATTAGATAGCTTAAGACTTGTAGGAACAATTGGATTTTCCGCAGCAGCATCAAAATCTGCAATTACTGAAACAGAAATATTCCCATTTGCCGGGATTTCAAATGCAACATAACAAACAGCAAATTCTCCTGTTTCATCGATCTGCAATAAATCTCCATTATAAACTTGATATTCTTCAGCATTGATGGGCATAATAAATTTTAGCTGGGCATCCGAGAAATCCAAATTATGTGAATTTTGAATATTGCAATAAACACTATCGGCAATACCATTATTAGCGGGAGTGAATTCAGCTTGCAGTTCTTCTCCATCCCAGCCGGCATAAACTGTTGCAGTGGGCTGTAATTCCGCATTATCCACATATATAACTCTATAAGCCCGTTCACCATCGCAGGTAGCAGCAGTAGCCAGATTGTAGGGATAATTGTAAATACTTCCCGAATTGGAATGGATGTGTCCCCAGAGAGTCATATCAACTCCTAAGTTTTCCAAGTTTATCTGATCGGAAAAATCGTAATGATAAAATAATACAAAGGCATCACTGCCAGAATTTTGAGCCAGATCATCTTCCAGCCATTCCATTTGCAGATCAGTAAAGCTTTCACCACCGAAAACTTCCGGCATATAATTATCGTAATTTATATAAGCATCCATTCCAATGAAATGTATGGGACCGTAATCAAAGCTGTAATTCTGCGTATAACAAGGCTGGGAAGCAGGTGGATCAGAAAGCCAATCCCAGCCAAAAAATCTCCACCAGTTTCGCCGGGCAGTTCCTTGCGATGGTGGTGAACTAACCCAACCACCCACATCGTGATTTCCCGTAACCAGAAAAATTGGAACTTCAAATTCAGTTAGCATCTTTTGTGCTTTTGTATAAACTCTTCGATTTTCAAAATCTTCCATCTCTCCTTCATTGATGAAATCTCCCGAGATTAACACGAACTCAGGATTTATTAAATTAATGTCATTAATCACTTCCCGCAGATCATTTACTTCTGTTGTATCGCTTAAAGATAGGGGATCAGGATAAAAAATATGAGTGGGTAAATGGGAATCAGTTATATGCACAAAATAGTATTCATCTTTAAGTTCCGGAATAATACTCACGGCATTTTCGGTTGTATCGGTTTCGATCCCATTTCCGCTCACGATCAGATCGTACATTTCATAAATATCGGGTGTGGGAATTTGGGCAGATAATTGCCATCGTTCCAATTCATTATTATAAACTGAACTTAAAATATCCAGGTCTATGGTTTTATTATCGTGCCAAAGAGAAGCATCCCAACCGGTTACAGCAGCATCCGCTACGCATTCGATCTGCAAATCTTCATTGGGAACAACGATTGCAGGAATATTCAGCAGTGGCTTTTGAATAACCGTGAGTGTATCACCGATAGGTATTGTTTCCATTTGCAAAACAATGTTCTCAACTGAAAAATATTCCACAGAAACATTATTGATCAGGAACTCTAGAAATTCCAGATCTCCGCTGCCGCTTTCTAAACCTATAAAATTTAATTTGAGAAGAGTTTCCATATTTTCAAAAGAAAAGTTCCCATTATAGGAAACAGAAATGATCCCATTTCCTACTTGCTCAACTTCAATTGTTCCATTTGCTGAAAGCGTTCCATCTACTTCATACCCGGTATATTCCATTATCTGGTCATTATATTCCATTTCAAATTGATAAGATTGAACTTGCCCATCATTGAAAACTGTATGGTAAATTGGAATTTCAAATTCTTCCGGAGAGAAAACCTGCTGTTCGGAAATTGAGATGATATGATCTTCGGAAGCAGAATGAATCGAATTTATACTAACAGGATTAAGTTGAAATTCTTCCCAAAAATAGGTAACAAATCCCGAAATCCACAATGGATAGCCCACTACAATTGGAATACCCATTTCCTGCATATTTATAAAACCTGTACTAATTATGCATTCACTGCTGGAATTAGAAATTTCCCATTGTCCCCACTCATCATAGCTTTGAGAAACCTCAATATTTTGCACCCATACTTTTACACTTTCATTAGACTCTTGTTCAACTTGCGTGAGATAAGTAGGAATTATTGCCGGTATGGCATTTCCGGATGAAATGATCTCACAGGAAACAATATTACTAAGTTCGGTAAAACCCCAATATTCATAAACTTCTGCCTGAATTATTACGCTGTCGCCAACAGCTACATCCTGATCATTATCATAGACGTAAATTCCTTCCCAATCATCACCTCCCTCTGTAATAAAAAATCTACCGTTATTAAAATCAACTGCAAATACAAGACCACCTGTTGTTACGATCTGTCCTTCATAAGGTGATGGATAGGTTCCGTCTGGTCCCGGATCGGTTGTATATTGTATATCGTAAATACTTATGCTGAATAAAATAGTGAAACTGATCATAAAAAAAATTGTAATAAATTTTCTCATTTTTTCCTCTTATTGCATTTTCTTAACTAAAAGAAGAGTTTTTAAATAAATATTTCATGTAAAGATAAATTATTACCTAAACTTCAGAAAAGAAAAAGCTTGCATAATAATAAATAAGCTTATCTTTTTAATATTATAAATTTTCAGGAGGAAAAAATGGAAGAATTATTACCTAAACTTATAGAATGGATATCTGCTTTTGGTCTTAAACTAGTAGCCGCAATTGCTATTTTGATATTTGGAAGTTTAATAGTAAAAGTTCTGAAAAAACTATTGATCAAAGCGTTGGAGAAAAAGAAAGTAGACCAAGCTATTTCATCTTTTGTTATCTCAATAACTTATAGTGCCTTGTGGGTATTTGTAATATTAGCATCTTTAGCTCAGTTAGGTGTAGAAACAACCAGTTTTATGGCTGTGATCGGAGCTGCAGGACTTGCGATCGGCTTGGCCTTACAAGGTTCACTTTCCAACTTTGCCGCAGGTTTCCTGATAATCATATTGCGGCCTTTTAAAGTGAATGATTATGTGGAAATTGCTGGGATGAGTGGATCTATTAAAAAAATTAATATCTTCACAACCGAGCTAGTCTCTTTTGATAATAAAAAGTTTATTGTTCCCAATTCTAAAGTCATGGATGGCATTATTATTAATTATACAGCTAAAAAAACCAGAAGAGTAGATCTAGCTTTTGGTATAAGTTATACGGACGATTTTAAAAAAGCAAAAGAGATAATGAACAAAATTGCTGACGAGCATAAATTAATCCTAAAAAGTAAACCATCGATAATCAGACTTGGTGAACTGGGTGACAGCTCAGTGAATATGACAATGAAGGTGTGGGTAAAAACCGAAGACTACTGGGATGTATACTTTGATCTGCATGAACAGGTTAAGGAACAATTTGATAAGCAAGATATCACCATACCATTCCCACAAATGGATGTACATATGATAAAGGATAATAATGGGGGAGAAAATGAAAAAAATTAGTATACTTATTTTTACTATTTTGTTAGCAGCAGGACTTTTCGCTGAAGATTGGAACATCTCTGCTGATGTGTCATTAACTATGAATCAGACTGCTTACAGTGAAAACTGGAATGGAGAAGAAAAGGGTTCGATCTCATGGGTATTTAATTCTAATATACTGGCAGAAAAACAACTTACAGAAAAGATACATAATAAAAATACTTTGAAACTTGCTTTTGGGCAGACTCATACTCAAATGGAAGATGAAGCGGATGAAAAATATTGGGCAAAACCGGATAAATCAACTGATCTTATCGATTTTGAATCGATGTTCCGTTTTACACTTGGAGCTTTTGTAGATCCTTTTGCCAGTTTCAGGGATGAAACTCAATTTCTGGATGAGAGCGATGTTGAAGCCAAAATATTTAATCCCAATACCACAACAGAAACTTTTGGTATTGCCAAAGTTTTCATCAAGGATGATACGCAAGAGCTGAGCACAAGATTTGGTGCTGCATTCAAACAATATTTTGATAGTAATCTTGATGAGAGTACAAATGATGGTGGTGTGGAATTTGTGGGTATTTATGTTAAGCCGCTCAAAGAAGGGATGATAAAATATTCCACTAATTTAAACCTGTATAAACCAATTGTCTATTCAGAATCGGAAGATCTGGAAGATACTGAATTTGAGGATGCCTGGAAACAAATAAGAATGAACTGGCAGCATGATGTTGATATTAGCCTTAATAGTTTGATCAACTTTAAATTGTATGTTCAGCTGCTTTACAATGAAATGGATTTAGATGTTAATAATGAATCAATTGATGGAGTTCAAATCAAAGAGACACTTGGTCTAGGTTTAAACTATAAATTGTTTTAAAACTTTAGAGAATCAGGATTTTGTCATTTTGAAAAATTGTCCTACTATCTCATTGAATCCATTTGAATATCTATCTTGGATCTATCCCAAATGATCCTTAATTTACCTATTATTCTATCAACAAAATTAAAAAAAATATTAAATTTTGATAATTTATTGAAATAATAGTAGATTAACTAAACGGTATTAAAAATTTACTAATAAAATACTTGACATCTGACCCTATTGGGGTATGTTGTAATAATTAAAGATAAAGGAGAGAAGTTATGAAAAAAAATCTATTTATTATATTACTTGGTTTGTTACTCGTGCTTATAGTTAGCTGCGAGAATTCCCAAGTACCAACATCAGGAGTTATCACAACACCAACTAGTCGTGAAATTGGACCTGAAATGATCGATCCGAACGTTCAACCTTGTGGTGAACCTAAAACTGTAGAGTTATGGGCTGGTCAGACAACTGATGCCGGTAGTGTTACAATATATAATGATGAAACGAATCTGTATATTACTGTATATTCTGAATTGGGATATCAAACAGCAGATGAGCAGATCAAACTTTGGGTTGGCATGGACCTTAGCACAATTGATGGTGGTGGTTTAACAAGACCATCAGCAGGTCAGTTCCCTTATAAATACACATTAGATAATCCAGCAGAAGCAGTTTACACAGCTGTGATTCTTTTAGATGATATTCAATTAGTTAATGAGTGTGATGATGAGATTTATGTTGTTGTCCATGCAGATGTTCTGGCCGATGATGGCAACGGTAACGGTGGAACAACAGGAGAGACAGCTTGGGGTGGTGAAATACCCGGACTTGGTGATAATGCCTGGTGGTACTATACAAATTACACTATTCAGTGCTGTGGCGGTGGTGGAGGCGGTGGTTTTGACGTCAGTGAAACCGCTTTCGCTAAAGGTACTCATGTATTTGCTTCTAAAGATAAAGCAAATCCAGAAGGTCTTCCAAGTCTTGAACTTACAAAAATGCGTTGGGGCTGGGCTATTAATATCACAGAAGATGGTCAAACATATTACGATATCTGGGCTGGTGCAGGTTTGAATGATACTGATAAAGGCACTCTTGTAGGAGAGCTGGTTGTAAACAAGATCGGTGATGATGTGAATATCTCTTATAACTTAGATCCAGGCTATGAAATGCAGGAAGTTCATATTTACGCTGGTGATCTTGAACCGGAAACTATTGCTCCAGGACAATATGGTCATATCGCCTATTTTGATCCTATGGAAATTACTTACAACAGTGATTTTTTCATTGAAGATATAGATAATGATGGAATTTGGATCATTGCTCATGCAGTAGTATGCTGGGAAGAATAAGATAACTTTATTTACTGTTAATAAACTAAAAGCCCGATTTATATCGGGCTTTTATTATGTGAGAGAATAACTGTCTGATAAAACTCCTCAAAGATCTTGTTAAATCCGTAAGCAAATTTAATTCGTAATTATCTTTCTACTATCTCCACGCGTCTGTTCTTTGCTTTTCCTTCATCGGTTAAATTATTCGTTACCGGTGCAGCAGGTCCAACCCCATGAGATTTTAATTGTTCCTTATTAATACTGTGATCTACGATCAAACTATTCACCACTGCGTTAGCCCGTGCGTTCGAGAGTGTAATATTCGCATCAAAATCATCGACAGTGTCTGTAGGTATAATGCCAGAAAAATATTTACTTGCTCTATCTTTTAACATTACATATTCAAAATTCTTCATTCCATGCCCGGGATGACCTTTTTTCATAAAGGCTTTTATACATACTTTATTATTTGATATCGGGAATACAGTACCATCCATTTTTAAAATGGCTTCTTCATAATTTTTAAACATTTCAAAAGAAGAACGTCCTTTAGGAAGATAACAAAATCTATGACGTACATAACCTTCTATCTTCTTAATATTCGGCTTTCCATCAGCTGAGTCACCAACACAAATATAAAATTCATTATAACCCATTGCATCATCATACGCAGGTTTACTGCCGGCAAAGGTGGGGATCAATTCTTCCTTCTCTTCTGTAAAAAGATCTCCACTTAGAATCACAATAAACAATAACACAAATAACAGTAATCTCGTTTTCATTTTGTCTCTTCCTGTAAAAAAAAAGTTAAACTACAAAATTTCCAAATGTTGCAAGATCAAAAAATGGTACAAACCAGTTTTCGAAATTAACATAATCAGATTCTTCTTACAATTCTGTTATTCATCATTCAGCAGTATATTTCTTTCCAGTTTCTGTAAGATTTTTCTCAGGCTGATCAGACCCATATTAGTATTAACGTATAAGCCGTTATTTTTAGTGGCAAAACCATGAATCCCGAAAACGCCCGGCATTAGGGAATAATCAACTCTACGTCTCAACCTGACGCTGTAGAGATGATTGATCTCTTCCACTCTGCCTGTACCTGCATGACCGAATATCTGATCTATCTGTACCCATTCCATATCGGGGCTCACCTGCATGATTTCGAATGTGAAAGGTTCACTTGCAGTCAGTTCTGTAATACTTATTAGCGAGATGTTCTCCTGTTTATCGGTGTTGATATCGATATACCCATCTTCGTTTTGAAAAACTGAAGTAATAGTTTGATTTAGCGGAATACGTTTGATCTCATCCTTTGAACTGAACCAGATATCGGTGAGACAGGTGTCGTCCCATTTACTACCCTTGTAAACATCCAATATCTCTAAGCGAATAACATAGCCCGTATAACAGTCGATGGAAAATCCCAATGTATAATCATTCCTTCTTTCGATCTCTTCCCTGTAGTCTTTTTCAAACAGAGCTATTGTTTTGGCACTGAAGTCGCTTACTCTTTCCTGGTCGAAGGGGAATTTTATTTTTTGATATCCGTAATTATCCAGAAGACTGATAACCTTCTGTTCATCGTATTGACGGCATTGTAAATATGAGCCGATTTCCGTAACATCGAAGGGCAGCATAAAAGTGACGAAGATTGTGAGCTTTGCAGTTTTGATGCGGTTGTTTTTTTCAAACAAAGATTCTGATTTTTGGTAACCATTTTCAATGAAGATATTCTTCTTCAGTTTCTTACCGATCGTGAAGTAGACCACTTCTCCAATGCCGTCACCTGATATGCCTTCTGCCCAGGCTGTTCTATTATTTCGATCAAATAAATTTGAGGCATTGTACTTTCCAATTTCTTCAAAAGGATTTACTTTGTCCAATTCAGAACTGGAGTAGGTCTTTACCCATCCATCATAAAAAAATTGCTTCTGCCAGGATAATGTTGCTGATTCTGTTTCTGCAAATAATTCATGTAACATTAATAGCATGATGCAAAATAATAAAATTTTTAAGATCTGTTTCATTAAAATTTCCAAATAATTCTATTTTTTCCGGTTTCCAATAGGTGTTTGAACATTAATGCTTTACTTTAAAAATTATACCCTAAACAAATAAACTAAAAATTTAATGTCAAGCAAATTAGTATTTAATGATTTATTATAAAGAGAGAAACAGCGATGATGAGTATAGAAGTAAATTGAGAAAACACTTAAGAAAACCAAGTGACTGAAAGTTAATCAGAGAATATGTTAAACTGTAAGTTCGATCTTATGACGGGCTTTTATTATTGGAGGTAATAATTATCTGATAAAACTCCTCCACGATCTCATTGAATCCATAAGCAAGATTAGTTTTTGCTGCTTCTTTTCTGGTGAACCATTTCAAGCGTTGCCCTTCTGTCAAATTTATGTCCTTGATCTCTGCATTCCAATATTTCCAATAGGTGAATTCGATGCGGTCATTAAATTCTTTTTCACACAGGAATTGAAAATCGGCTAATTCCAAACCAATCTCTTCTTTCATTTCGCGAATAATGCATTCTTTTGGAGTTTCATTTTCTTCATTATGTCCACCGAGAACATCCCACATATTCGAGTAAGGCAAGCCTGGTTTATCATCACGCAGGAATAGCAAAATTTCCTTTTTGCTGTTCACAAATATTATGCTGGATCCTTTTCTTTTCATAATAAAAAAAGACTCTTCTTGGCAGAAGAGTCTTATTGGATATTGTTACATAAATTAATTATTTCTTAACAGTTACAGTTCTGGAAGTAACAGTAACATAACTAGTAAACATATTGAAAATAAAATCTAAAACAGTTATTTCCGTTTTGATCTCATAATCTTGTGCTTCACCAGCCATCTGGTTTGTATCTACTGTGTTCAATGGAGCAAGTCCGAAAAGGACATACCACTGACGAGCTTCTACAATTTGATTACCTTGCGCACCATTTCCTACCTGATGAGTATGTGTTACACATCCAACAAGCACAAGAAATGTAACCAGCATGAGCCAAGTTATAAGTTTTTTCATAACTATCCTCCTTTTTTTTATTTTTCTTAAGCCTTTTTCATATTTCATAACTCATTTTTATTTATAGAGTTAATTTTGTTAAAATTATATAGATTACCTCCTAACTAACAAAGAATTATTTTAACATACTGTTAAACAATAAATGATAGAATTTCTTCATTATTCATTGCCTCATCCGTCTCGAACAAGTTCGATCCACCTTCTCCAAATGGAGAAGGAACATATTACTTTTTATTCAGCTAATCTCCCTCTCCTCATAGGAGAGGGCTGGGGTGAGGTATTTACAAATCTTTCACTCTATTTTCTGCTAATTATGCAGAACTCATTTATTTTTTTTTATTGATCCAATTGATGACTCAATTGTTCTTAAAATACTTTCATATTGCTTAGACGGGACAATATAATCTATCATGAAACTCATATCTTTATTGCTCTCTGCTATCAATTTTACTGTAACTAAATCGTCTTTAGAAAATAATAATTGGTTAAAATTTATACCGTTATGGGAAAAAGCACCTTCATTGATCTTGATCTCTTCTGCAGCTGCTTTGAATTCTCTGATATAATTATTTATAAACTTACTTTGAATGGACGATAGAAAACAGGAGTATGATCTCTCCTTGTTTAAGAAAACGTTAACAGGCAGGATATTTATAACAGCTGTATCCTGAGTTGCTAAAGTTTTATCTATAATTGCTGACATCATCTTATGGTTTATCTTTTGCCAATCTCTGGGTGGTTTAAAACTAATTCCAAGATCTTTACAAATATACTTTTCTGCCAGTAGAGTGTCATTCACAGCAAAAGTAACCTCTACGAATTTTGCTTTTGGCTGCTCATTCACACAGCTGATTATCATTATAAAAACAAATAAACTTATCAATATTTTTTTCATTTATTAATATCCAATTTTTAATAAAACAAATTTAGTTTTAGATTTTTGCTTTGCAAGATATTTTATTTTATTTCTCAAAAAAATGATATCTCCAAAGAAATTAAGGCAGTGGAAAATATGTGTTTATTTTGGAATATTTCTTTTTCCTCTCATCTTTTTAAATTTCCTAATATTTTTAAATTTTTATAAGTTTTTAAAAGATAGAGTTAAAATATTGTTTAAAGGGGATTAATTATGGATTTTACTTTTTGGTATGATAATTGGAGAAGAAATAATTTGTCAGAAAATAATAGATATT
>JAYEKK010000281.1:0-26569 GCA_034660955.1 Candidatus Cloacimonadota bacterium
CTTATAAATAATATTTTAATATAAAAACTTATTTTTTGGATACTCTACCTCAATTAGATATAAACCATTAGGTGGAGCCGTTGTGATAAGTCTATTTTTTGGTGTTTTGTCTGCTATCAATTCTTCAATGATATTTGGGTCAATATCGTTGTTAGAAATATTGATAATGGTACCAACAATTCTTCTTACCATGTTGTGTAAGAATCTGTTTGACTGGATCACAAATCTGTAGTCATCATCGGTTTCTTCAAATTTAAAATTTAATATATTGCAGTAATAGTTATTCAGGTCAGGGTTGAACTTAGTAAAAGACGTAAAATCTTGTCTGCCAATGAAATACTTGAGACATTTTTTTGCAATTTTTGTTTTCACATTTACCTTTGGGATGAAACTTGTATATTTTCTGTTAAAAGGTGTGAGTCTTTTTGCAAGAATATATCTATAGGTTCTGCTTTTTGCATCGTACCGGGCATTAAAGTCATTGATAACTTCAACAACTTGTGTAATCAATATATCATGGGGAAGTTTTGCGCGCAGAGCATGTTGTATCTGTTTTCCCGTCATTTGTATTGGAAAGTGAAAATTTACGTATTGCCCAATTGCGTGAACACCTGCATCTGTGCGACCGGCAGAGGTTGTTTTAATTTCTTCTTTTGCAATCAGGGAGAGTGTATTTTCTAAGACCTGCTGAACTGTTCTACCCTCTTTTTGGATCTGCCATCCACTAAAATCTGTACCATCATAACTTATTTTAGCTAAAAAATTCTTCATGTTTCAACCTAATAAATAATTTATGAAAATAAAAAGACTGGGAATAAGCACCAATAATAATAGATAAAAATTTGCCCAGAATGCAACTTTCAACTGTTCATTATTAATTTCCATTTCATTAATAACAGTTTTTTCAACTTTATAAATTTCTTTTAAACAATCTTCCATTGATAACACAATGATATCAACGATATTCTTATGGGATTTTCTATTTTTTTTAAATTTTATTGTAAGTATTGGAATAAAATGAACTGTTGCTACTAAAAAGAACTTAAATTTAAACCAAAATTCCGAGTCATTGCTTTTGTTCCAAGAAATGAATGAATCGATAGAAGATGTTTCAACAAGATATACTGAAATGAGTAAAATATGGATAATACGAGCAGAGAGAAAACATTGATCAACAAAGGAAATTTGAAAGAGAATTCCAAAAATATACAAAGAAATAAAAAAAGGAGTTATTTTCATAAGTGTTTTTAACCAGATAATATAAATAGTGGGTGAGATGATCAGATAGAAAAGAGTATAACCAAAAATTATAAGAAATTTATCGAAGCTGATAATTGAGGAAATAATAATTAAAACTAAACAGATAAAAATTTTCAGAATAGGATTCTGCAGTGAAAGGATATTATCCTTTCTAATCATAAATCTTTATCCTTAGAGTTAGGTTGCTGTTCAGGATCTACTTTCTCTTCAGGTAATTTTTCAGAAACTTTTTCCTTTTCAAAATCCTTACTCTCTTTACTCATTTCTTCTTCTTCCTTATTCTGTTCCTCTTGTTCAGCTTTTTCTTTATCCATTTTTGCTTGGATCATTTGCTCAATAAAAGGAAGACGTGATATCTTAATGAAATTCTCACCATCATAGAACTTTGAAACTTCTGTTTTAAATTCTGAATTTTCAGTGTAAGCAAGAACCGAATCGAAGTATGGTTTTGCAGATAAGCTGTCTATCAGTACAAAATAATTAATATAACCCATGCTGTAGAATGCTTTATGCCTGTACTCATGTTGAGTATTATTTGTGATCGGGACAAGAAATTCAACAGATTTTTCAGGTTGAGCTTCGATAAAACTAATAGCGAAGTCATATTCCGCAGTTTCCTTAATATGTTTTCTGGTAGCAATAATTATAGAGTCTTTTCCTGCCTGAAATTGTTCAGCGGCATAAGTATATTTGTTATCAGGATAGTCTGTTAGCAATTCATTATATATTATATTGGCTTGGATTGAATCAGCTGTGACTTTTTTATATAACCATAATTTTGTGAGTTTTGCGAATGGAACAAATTCTTTCTGATAGAGTAAAATATTTTTCTTTGTATTTGTTATTAACAATTTTAGGGAATTATATTCAGCTTGAAGATTTGCTTTTTGTGTTATAATCTCTTCTTTTCCATCTATCTTTGTTGAATCTAATATTGTGATTTGCAATAATGAATCGGATAATGCGGTTTTTATTAATGAATCAGATATTATGATTTGACTTAAAGAATCTGTTATCTCTAAAGAGTCAATGATAACAAATAAAGAATCCAGTTGTATCTGCATTGTATCAATTGCAATTTTAAACCTGTTCTCTTGCTGAATAATGTCATTATAAATAATCAAAGCAGAATCCGGCATTTCCAAATACTCTATATAGAATTCTGCTAACTTGAATTGTTGATTTATCAATTCTTCAGCAGATATTATTGAAGTAGGAGAATAATATTGGATGATTTGACTGGCTATTACACTTTGTGAAATTGAGTCTTCCAAATACTCAGAATCTCTATATTCAATTCTAACTTTGTTGTAAAATTCAATAGCAGTACTGTATTCTTTTAATTTATGGAAATAGATCTCTCCTAGATAGTAGAAAGCTTGAGCAGATAAACTTGTTCGTTTGTTATCCTCGGTTATGGCTTCTAATAATGCCACTGCATCATTGACATTATCCAATTCTGCATAGCTACGAGCTTGAACAAGTCGAATTCGTGAAATTTTGTTATCACGATATTCATCTTTTAGAAGCTTAGTTGCGTAATCGGCAGCTTGTTGATATTCTCCTAATAAAAGGTGGTTCAGTGCAATATAATACTTTGCATTAAATTTGGTTTTTCTAGTTACTTTAGATTTTAAAAGTTTTAAGAATATCTCATTAGATTTAATATAATTACCTGCTTCATTTTGAGATTTTCCCTGTAAGAAAAAAGCTTCTTCATATTCATCTGAATCGGGATAATCTTCAATCAACTTATTTAGATAATAATCTGTTTGAACATAATCGTTTTCTTGCAGTTTATAATTTGCCAAAATTTGCAGAACTTCTGGATGATAATCCTTAAACTCATTATCCACTAGAAATTCATGAAGTAGATCATAAGCTTCTTCTTCTTGTCTGAATTCATATTTCGCGCGAGCAATATAAAGTTTTGCTTCAGAAACTAATTCGCTCTCAGGATAGAATTTAACCATATCTTCTAATGTCGAAATTGTCTGAGTGTAGTTCCTACCAATGTAGAAAAAAGATTTTGCCATTAATAAAAGTGCATCATCAGAATATTTACTGCCTTCATAATATTCCAGTACAATTCCGCATTTTTTTATAGCTTTCTTATACTTTTGAATTGCATTTGTAGTAGGTTTGCCATTATTATTTAGTTCTATTTCCTGAGCTTCGTTAAAATATTTTTCAGCATTAAAAAAAGTATTATAATAAACACATCCAGAAGTAACAAGCACCAAAATTAACAGAATACAGATCTTTAATTTCATCTAAACCTATCTTAACTCAATAAATTGTTTAACGATTTCCGGTATAATATCAGAATCAATAATCTGTGTTAAATTATTAATGTCATCAGTCAAAATGCGATCACGATCCAGATATTCTGCAGTCTTGCGAATCTCTTTCTTCACAGCTTCAATTGCAGGTGATGATTTAATTTCCCTACAGTCAAGTGCCTGACATGCTGTCATAAGCTCAATAGCAAAAACTATACTTGCATTATTTATGATAGTTCTTGCTTTCATTGCTCCTATAGTTCCCATACTTACATGGTCTTCTTGATTTGCGGATGTAGGTATGGAATCTACCGATGATGGATGAGATAAAACCTTGTTTTCAGAAACGAGTGCTGCAGATGTGACTTGTGCAATCATAAATCCTGAATCTAGTCCGGGACGAGGAGCAAGAAATGGGTGAAGATCATTATTCAGGGCTGGATTAAGTAACTGTTCGGTTCTTCTATCTGAGATATTAGCCAATTCAGAAACTGTGAAAGCCATTGTATCCATCGCAAATGCAATAGGCTCTCCATGAAAATTTCCACCTGATATAACTTTGTCTTCATCGGGAAAGATGAGTGGATTATCTGTAGCTGAGTTCATTTCAATCTCGATTGTGTTCCGAATATATTGCAATGCATCTCGAACAGCACCATTTACCTGAGGTGTACATCGCAAACTATATGCATCTTGAACATTACTACAATACTTATGAGAGTGGTTTAGATCACTATCCTTAAGCAGGGAATTTAAGTTTTTAGCAGAATTCTGCTGCCCTTTATGAGGTCTTAGAGCATGAATATGTACATCAAATGCAGATCTGGTTCCCATTAGAGCATCTATGCTCATACAAGCAACAATATCAGCAATTTGGCATAATCTCTCAGCACGCAGCAAATTTAATGCTCCAACTCCTGTCATTACCTGAGTACCGTTATTCAGTGCAAGTCCCTCTTTAGCTTTTAAGACAACAGCCTCAATACCAGCAAGTTCGAGTGCTTCTTTTCCGGGAATTATTTTACCTTGATATTCTGCTTTTCCTTCTCCGAGTAAAACTAAAGCAAGATGCGAAAGCGGTGCTAGATCTCCACTGGCTCCCACAGATCCTTTTTCGGGAATGCACGGATGCACTCCTTTATTCAACATATCGATCAGTGTTTGTAATGTGCTTAATCTAATGCCGGAATATCCCTTTACCAGTACATTGATTCTGAGAAGCATCACTGCTCGAGTCTCTTCAATAGAAAGGTTTTGTCCTACACCTGTTGCATGACTTAGAATAAGATTTCTTTGCAACTCTTCAATATGATCTTTAGGAATACGAATACTAGCAAATTTTCCAAATCCGGTTGTTAATCCATAAACAACACGGTTTTCTTCAATTATTTTATCAACGTAATCACGACATTTTACAATTTTAATAATAGAATCTGGATGAAGTTCAACCTTTTCCCTATCATATACGATTCTACTTAGATCATTTAATGTAAGATCGTTTCCGGTAAGAATTACAGACACAAGTTTTCTCCAATTAAGGTCGTATCATGAATATTTATTGTATTTGATTTTTATTTGAATCAACCCCTCTTAATCTCCCCTTACAAATGGGAGCTAAGTGGAATTGAAAATCAAACACGTAATCCCAAATTTGACCTAGCATTAATAAGTTTTCAATTCTCCAATCGCTTCTTCAACAGCATGGAGTACAACTCTATCTTTTACAGCTTTCATCATATTATTATGGTCATCGAAAAGTGGTCTGTCCACATCGAGATGATCAACGATTTTTCGTACTGCTTTATGTGCAACTCGAGTTCCTTTTCCCGGAGTATAGTCTCTAAAGTCGAGAGCTTGAGCGGCTGCGATAAATTCAATTCCTAAAATACCGTAAGCATTTTCGAGTATCTTTCTTGTTTTAAGTGAAGTATTCATACCCATACTTACAAAATCTTCCTGATCTGCCGCTGCCGGAATTGATTGGATAGAAGCAGGAGTAGAAAGAATTTTATTTTCAACGATCATCATATCGGCTGTATATTGGCTAAGCATATGACCGGAGAACATTCCGGCACCTTTTGTAAGGAAAGCCGGTAATCCAACACTTAAAGCAGGATTTAATAGACGGTTCAATCTCCGCTCAGATATTACACAAACCATAGTAATAACACTACCAAGCATATCAACAGGAACACTTACAGGTGACCCTTGAAAATTTGCACCGGTAAGAACATCACCATCTTCCGGTAGGAAAACAGGATTATCGCCTACTCCGTTCAATTCAATTTCAACCTGACTTCTTGTCCAACGTAAATGATCACGAGCAGCACCTAGAACTTGAGGAGTTGAACGCATACTATAAGCATCCTGTACTCGCACTTTCATTCCTTTAAGTAAATCAGAATCTTCGATAACTTTCTTAATATTTCCGGCAGAAGTAACAGCTCCCTTAAAACCACGAAGTTTATGAAGTCGTTCATCATAAGGTTTAAGGTTTGCCATAAGTGCTTCCAAAGTCATTGCTGCTGCAATCTCTGCCTGCTTAAAGAATCTTTCTGTTTCATAAATGATAAGAGCTGCCATAGCTGTAAGCAGGTTACTTCCATTTATTGTTGCCAGACCGTCTCTTGCTTTTAATCCGGGAATTTCAATTCCGGCTTTTTCCAATGCTTCTTTTCCCGGATATCTTTTTCCTTTGTAAAAGGCTTCTCCTTCACCCATCATAAGAAGAGCAATTTGGCTCATTGGTGCAAGATCACCACTGGCTCCAACACTCCCTTTCTCACAAACTACAGGTGTTACACCTTTATTAAGCATTTCAATAAGTGTTTGAGTGATAATCAGACGGCATCCGGAATTACCATTTGCATGAACATTTATACGTCCCACCATTGCTCCGCGTACATGTTCTATCGGACACGGTTCACCTATTCCAGCTGAATGATTATAGATCAAATATTTTTGGAATTGTTTTATCTGTTCATCATCCAGTTTAACTTCAGAAAATTCTCCAATTCCTGTATTAACCCCATACATGATCTCACCTTCATCGATCTTCTTTTCGATAAAAGCTCTGCAAGTATTAATCCTTTTAATTGCTTCAGGATGCAGTTCTACTTTTTCTCTCCCGTGTGCAACATTATAGACATCTTCAATTTTTAGATCGTTTCCTGTGATAACAACAGACATTTTACTCCTCCTGATATTTATTTAAAATTTATATTGTAATGTAAAAAGCGGATTCATGTTACTATCAAGCTGAACCTGAGCATTTATATTTTTTAAACGAGAACTAACCCTAAATGCATTTAATGCACTAATTATATGATTAGCAATAACGGCTCCGGTAATAGCTTTGGCATAATCGCCATATTGAGTAATTCTTTTTCGCAAAATGGAATAATCATTTTTTTTATCTTCGTCATCCCATCCCCAATACTCATCATCGGAATATTTGTTTTCTTCAATATATTGGGTTTGAGCTTCTGGGTCATCTGGGTATCTTGCTTTAGCAATTTCCACAATGTAAGCATTATATCCACCGGTATTAAATCCTGAATTCATATATCTAGACATGTGATAATAATGATCATCCGAAATATCTAGATCAGGATCAATATGAGCATACTTGATAGCGTAATTATAGGATGCTTTTGCTTTGAGATCGGCTTCTTCTAAAAAATAGAAACGTGAAGATAAAAGTAAAACTTCCGAAGCAAGAAAAACCAATCCGGTTTTATTGCCTGCAGCAAGTTCTCCCCAACCAGGAACTAATGCTGAACGTAACATGTAGGTTCTTCTGTTAATCTCTTCTGCTATCATCAAAGAAGATATAAATAAGATTAACAGAATTAATATTAATTTGCGATTAAAAACGGTATTCATAATTTATTTTCATCCCTCTTTTATCCCAATCCGGTTGAACAGATAATTTACCAAGATACTGCCCTGAGCGGTTAAGCTTTTTTACTTCCATAGCAGAATCGATAACACTTATTATTCTATTTAAAATTGCAGCGGCAAAGGCAAAATTCGAGTATATTTCATAATCTTGTTTTTTTAACCTGAGATTGATATATTTATACCATTCATTATTATTATCCCAATGCCAGGAGTTTTCTTCAGGGATCAAGTTTGCTTCCAAATATTCTTCATAACCTTCGGGATCAGTAAGATATATAAGAAAATAGTTCCGTGCATCACGTATGATATCATCATTATATTCTTCACTACTAATATAATTTTGAATAAGCTGATAATAAGCATCATCCATATCCGTTGGTACTCCGACTAAAGAAAGTGCATATTGTTTATAGGAATTAATTGCCCAATCACGTTCAGATTTCATGCGGAAGTACGAAAATATTATTGCTGATTCGGCAGCTAAAAAGAGTGCACCTTTACTATAATTCTGAGTGTACATTTCTCCCATCCCCGGAACTATTAATGAGTAAAGCATTGCTTTTTTAACAGATAATTCCTTTCCTGCTAGAGTAAGTGAAAGCGAGATGAGCAGAAAGATGAGAATAGTTTTTTTCATATTAAAACCTTTTGCTTATCATCAGAGCTGGTGAGAAGCTATTATTTACAAAAATAGGTGCAAAGTTGATCTCTAACTGTGTTGTGTTAGAAAGATATTCTCGATTGTGAATTCGTGTTAAACGTACAGCATCGATTGCCGCAAGAATATGATTCGCAACCAGTCCAAAACTATATAACTCTGCTTTGTCGTATGAATCTTCAGCATCTTTACGCATTTCGATATATTGTGCACGGTATCCACTATAAATAGTATAGGGATCAGAATAATTCGAATCGTAATATTCACTTTCCTGATTTGTAACATTATTTCCTATCCACATGTATTTTTCTCCGGCTGTCTCTTCCCATAACCATTCCGGTGAAACCGTGTTACCTGCTTCATCTGTTGCATAAATATCAAACCAGTCATTCCAGCCGAAAACATACTTATTATATTTGCTGATATCTTCATAGAAGTGCTGAGTGTTTTCATCATCCAAACGGAAATGATCATCGTAGAAATTAGAGTTGTTCATTGGATCACTAATAAGATCACTCTCAGCATAATGCTGGTGACTTCTGTCATAATAAAGGTCTGCATAATCTTGGTAGTCATTTTCTTCGTCTAATCCCTGATTATAATTAATAAAATAACCTGCTATAAGACCGATCTCGATGAGCGGGAAAATGTAGGTTGTGATACTTCTGCGGTTGGCATAGAATTGTCCTGCTCCGGGAAAAAGTGAAGAAAGAAGTGCTGCTTTTGCCAGTGATTTTTTCTCATAATTGATTTGAATAATATCGTTATCAAGTTCTTGCGCAATTGCAGCGGAACAAATTATTAGAATTAGTGTGACCAAGAAAATCTTTTTCATTATTATCTCCTTAATTAATAATTGCAAATGAGATTTTTTTTATCTCTTTTTCTGATGATACAATTCCAAAATAGACACCTGAAGCCATTTTCGATGTATTGATCCTGATATCCTGGGAATCATTTGCAGCTTTTTCTACAGTATCTCTCCAAACAATATTACCTGCGATATCAAATATTTTTAAATCAATATCAGCTTTAGCGTTTATAACCTTAACCCTAACTTCACCATATCTGGTTGGATTTGGAAAACAAAATGCAGTAAGAGCATCATCCTGATTTGTTTGGTACTGAATCGAACCTGAATAAATATTGTATCCACCATTTCTGTAACCGTTCCAGATAATAGGATCTTCTTCTATATTCTCCAAATAGGATGTATAAAGATTTGAAGAGACATCTGAATATATGAAGTGTAATTGTTGGATATCTTCATCCCAGTAGAATTGATCGAGAGTGTTTACTTTTTCCCAGAAGAAAGAGTGACTGATGCTTAATTCCGCATCTTCGTTAATTGCTACAAAACCGTTATCCATCTCTTCCAGCAAAATGACATTCTCATCACCAAATGTTATAATTCGAGGATAAGCAGCGGGTTTGATCTGTTTATTATCTAAATATGCTGGGAATCCTGGTGCCAAAGTTCCATCAATAGTAATAGCAAAAACACGATCTCCTGCTCCAAAAACAATATATATCTGACCATCATCTAAGAAATCACCAATTGCAAGTTGGGAAGGTTCTTCCGAAGTATATGGTGAGAGCTTAAAGATCTCTTCAATTTCACTATTTCTTATCCTGAAAATATCTCCATCAGCATTTTGTAGAAAGACAGAATCATAATTTGAATTTGTATCATCATAACATATTGGAATATGGTTCTGATCATATTCTTCAATATCGATTTGTAAATATAGTGCACCATCTAATTCCGGATCCGAAATGAAATGAATCGAGTTTTCGCTGGCAACTATTAGTTGTTCCCCATTAAAAACACATTTAGCATTTTGGATATCATATTCATATTCACCAATAAAAAGAGAATCTTCTGTTGGAACTACAAGAGCAGGTGTTAGCCAATTCGGAATAAACATAGGTGCGTCAGAAATGTTGGATGAATAGTTTTCGAGATCATTCATATACGGTGAAATTATTGAAAGGTCAGAATCATTAATAAAGTAATGTTCATCTTCTCCATCATCATTCGGATCAAGTGCAAGAATTGGCTGAGTTGGTGTTGGATCATAAATTATATCCACATCAAGTGTATCTTGCCAACTTTGATCAACCAAGGAAATGAAATCTATTCCATTTTCACTTACTATCGGAAAAGTAGGCCAATCGTTTATGTTCCCGACATAACCAATTGCCCGAATAGAATCAAATTCTGCGATCTTTTGGGTTACATCGAAGAGATCAGTTCCAAATTTGAATGACATAGTTCTTTCCATTCCATATTCAACAGAACAACTGCTGATGTCATAGATCGAGTATAAGAATGGATCTCCATCATTTGTCATTAAAGCAGGTTTAGTTGTGGCACCGAATCTATCATTGAACATTGTTCCAATAAATTCTAATTCGCCATTATTATTTACAATATAATCGTTGTCCCAACCAATAAACCAGCCTTCTTCATCAAATAGCGGATAGTATTTATAGAACGCTTCAAAAGATGTTCCACGCCAAAACATAGAGCTTAGATTTCCAATATCTTCAAGGCCATCAGCTTCAATAACCTTCACTGCTCTAGATGAATGATGTGTATTAATTGTATTATTTTCAAAATTATTATTTTCATAAAGAATTTTTTCATCAATGTGCCATATGAGAAGTCCACCACCGTAACTACTATAATCGTCAGAAATCCAGCCTGGCAAAAGATAATCATATTCATAAGTTGGATCGGAGCTTGGATTTGGGTCAGGATAAGTTGGATAGAGAACTACGCGCTGATCTTCTGATGTGCAGGGATATGCACCACCATCTCCGTCGGGATCGACTTGTCTGTTTTCTACAAGAAGATATTCGGTATCGGTAAGTGGAATTTTAATAAAGTAAGCAGAACTATCGGTAATAGTTGCAGCATCAAACATTTTCTCAGCCGGTAATACAGTTATTTTACTATCGAACTTGAATTCATCAATGTCTTTCAATATTCCACGGGCACGATATGAATCTTCAAAGGCAATAATGCGAGACCATGCTCCGGGCAGAGCCGGAAAAATTCCTTCGACTTCATAATAAATATCAGCTTGTCCATTTCCAGTTTCATCAACGCCCAAACTTATTGCAGTTAAACCTCCACTATCCATAATATCGAAATATCCAACTTGTGGTGTATAGTTCTTGGTATTATAGAGATCAACAAATCCAAGTGAATGGCCAAATTCATGTACCATCACAGCATTAATAACCCCCCAATTTGGAACAATTGTAATACTTCCACTATCATCAGGTTCCGAATCCTGAATTATTGTTTCGGGGATATTACAAGCATGATTGATAATAACTGTACCATCGTCTACAATTGCCTCTTTTCCATCTCCTACGACTATATAAAAGGAAGGCAGATCGGAAGGCGTATCACCCCAAACATCATGTTGCCAGTCTGAGCCAGCATGAATGAATATGAAATGTTCGTATTGAGAAAAATTGATATTTCCATCTTCATCTGCGGTATTAAAACAATCTAGAAAATACTGTTCAAATCTCTCTATCATCAATTCGGAGCCTGCCCCGATTGGATTGTAATAAGACATTTCGTGGGGGAGAGTATAGCCCGTGAAATCTTCTCCTGCAACAGCTTGTGGAAAAATATCTATTTCAGCTTGAAAATCTCCAAAACTTACAGCATCATAATAGTATGTCAACGCTTCCAGCTGCATAGAAAAATACGTTTGATTATGTGGAGGTCTACCTATTGGAAATGAATAACCGGTTGGATCCTGTAGAAATTTCCCATTACCTGTAGTTGTAGAAAGACTATCTTCCTGAAAATCAATAAGGAGAACAAGTATCTTATTATAGTCTCTGCTGTTAATGTTAGAAATGTTTCTAGGACGAGTAAATTCCTTTTCCAAAGGATGAACTTTTCGTTCTTTTGCAGAATGTATAATATCCTTTTGGATAATGAATTTTTTAGCATAAGATAGTTCCGGTATACTTAGTACTAGAACTATCAAAGCAGATAGTAATATTTTCTTCATATTTTAATGAGAATTAGAATTCAAGTTTTAATGATAAAGTTTGATTATAGTCTTGAAGTTCTCCACCAGGTTGAAAGGCATAATCAATATTAACCAGATATGCATTATTAAATGTATAGTGAACCCCTGCTCCGAAAGAGAATCCTTTGATCTCTCCTGCTCTATCTAACAAATAACCTGATCTGAGTGAAAGAAGATTAAGATATGTATATTCTCCACCCACACCCCAGATCATTTCTTTAACTTCAATAGAATTATTAAAATCTGATATACTATCAAAATCTCCATCTTTGAAGTCATCTGTCCAGGCGGTGAATATTCTTTGGTAAACGGGGTCATTATTAGCCAGCATTTTATTCATATCTAAATTAAGGCAGAATTTATTGTATTTTGATTCCAATACACGATATGAAAATCCCATACGGAGATTCATTGGAAGTGGATCTGATTGAGATTCATTAATGTAAGTGATGTTGGGTCCTATATTTTGGAAGTTGAATCCAAAATCCAGTTTATCTACTAAGATACTATAACCAGACAGTTCAGCTTTATTAAATCCGGCTAAATAAGCTATTCCATTATAAATGCTTAATACACCATTATAAGGTGAAACAAGAATTTGTCCAAAATCAACAGTTTTATGTTTTAGCCCAAGATCGAAAGCGTAACTCATTCCACGTCCCTTGATGCCGCTTTCATTATTACCAGTTCCTTCAGGTGCAAGATCACTAAGTATGAATTTGAATGCAAGACCAACACCAGTATTTTGACTAACCTGGTAACCATAAGTTGCTGCAATAGAAAGGTCATAGCTTTCAAAAGTGCTTAGCAAAACGCCATTTTCATCTAATTGATCTTGTTTACCATAAGTCATATAAGTTGCGGCAAATCCCACATTCCCCAGATCTTCTATATAGTTATTTCCGGCAAGATGAAAATAATACATATCACTGAATATTTTACCAAACCAGTTTGAAAACATACTACTAAATTGTTTTTTCCTATTAAATGCCATTGCACCCGTATTCCAGTATCCGGCAAATGCGTCATCTGTTTGTGCAACATATGCTTGCCCCATACCGCCTGTTCGAGCACTTGGTTCAATTAATAAAAACATTACTGCTGCTTCAGAAATTGCATTTACTGCAATTGGTATAAGCATAATTAAAATGAGTGTTAGGATGATTACTTTACTTTTCATTGATTCCTCCAGTATATTATATTAGGTAAAAATTGAAACAGAAGATGCGACAATTTAAATTAAAAATAACCTCCTAGAAATTATGGTGCCGAAGGCCGGAATCGAACCGGCACGAGCTATTGCTCGGAGGATTTTGAATCCACTGCGTATACCAATTTCACCACTTCGGCAACGAAAAGTATAAAAAAAACTGAGGTTTTTGGTGTCAAGCCTTTTTTGACTAGTTATTAAGCTGTATGACTAATAAAAAAAAGGGGAGATGAGTTCCCCCCTTTAATACATTTATATTTGGTTGTGATCTACATCCCCATACCCGGCATTCCGCCCATTCCACCTGGCATAGGAGGCATTGCGGCTACATCTTCTTTAATGTCCGTAATTATACATTCTGTTGTAAGGAAGAGTCCTGCAATACTTGTTGCGTTTTGTACAGCACTTCTAACAACCTTAGCCGGATCTATGATTCCGGTTTTAAAAAGATCAACAAATTCTCCGTTAGCTGCATTGAATCCAAAATGAACATCTTTAGATTCCTTAATCTTTTCAACAATGAGAGCACCTTCTTCACCAGCATTTGATGCAATATAATAAGCAGGTTTTGTAAGTGCGCTTTTAAGGATTTGTGCTCCAACTTTCTCTTCGTGAGTTTCATGCTTCATTTTTTCAATTGCTCTTGCAGCATAGATGAGTGTTGTTCCACCACCAGCTACGATACCTTCTTCAACTGCAGCACGAGTTGCATGAAGAGCATCATCAACTCTAGCTTTTTTCTCTTTCATCTCTGTCTCTGTTGCTGCGCCGATCTTAAGGACTGCAACACCGCTTGAAAGTTTAGCGAGCCTTTCTTGGAGTTTTTCTTTATCATAATCGGATGTAGTTTCATCGATCTGAGCTTTGATCTGCTTAACACGAGCATTAAGGTCTTCTGTACTTCCAGCACCTTCCCTAATGATTGTGTTTTCTTTATCTATAATTACTTTCTTAGCTGTTCCAAGATCTTTAATTGTAGCTGATTCAAGTTTTCTGCCCATTTCTTCGGAAATTACAGTTCCACCGGTAAGGATGGCGATATCTTCCATCATAGCTTTACGCCTGTCACCAAATCCAGGTGCTTTTACAGCAGCTACATTTAATGTTCCACGGAGTTTATTTACAACTAAAGTAGCAAGTGCTTCGCCCTCAATATCTTCAGAAATAATAAAGAATGGTTTTCCTGTTTGCGCAACTTCCTGGAGTATTGGCAGCAGGTCTTTCATTACGCTTACCTTTTTATCGAAAAGAAGAATGTAAGGATCTTCAAATTCTGTGATCATTTTATCGGGATCTGTTACAAAATAAGGAGATAGATATCCGCGATCAAATTGCATACCTTCAACTTTTTCCAAAGAAGTTTCGATAGATTTAGCTTCTTCTACATTGATGATGCCTTCTTCGCCAACAGTTCTCATTGCTTCAGCAATCAGATCTCCAATTTCCTTGTCATTATTAGCGGAAATTGCAGCGATTTGTGCTATCTTCTCATTTTCTTTAGTTTCTAAACTAAGTTCTTTGATCTTTACAGTAACAACTCTTGATGCTTTCTCAATTCCTCTTTTCAGATACATTGGATTTACACCAGCTGTAACATGTTTAAGACCTTCTTCGATAATAGCCTGGGTAAGGATCGTTGCAGTAGTAGTTCCGTCACCTGCAACATCATGAGTTTTCTCTGCAACTTCTTTTACAAGTTGTGCACCCATATTTTCAAAAGAGTCTTCCAACTCGATCTCTTTAGCAACTGTAACACCATCTTTAGTAATGAGTGGTGACCCGAATTTTCTATCAATAACAACATTTCTGCCTTTGGGTCCTAATGTAACCTTAACAGCATCAGTAAGTTCATCAACTCCCTTTTTCATAGCAGTTCTTGAACTATGACTAAATTTCATTTGCTTTGCCATAATTTTTATAGCCTCCTGTTTATTTATTTCACTTTTTAGCAATCTCACTTATTGAGTGCTAAACATAAGATAACTAATTTTCTGTCAAATAAAAATATTAATTTCAGAAAAATTAGTTGCCTGTTATTTCGATTATAGAAAAACTAAACCAAAATATTATTTCGGAGGAAAAATGAGAAAAATTACTTTAATTTTTTTATTTTTACTGTCAATAGTTTCAGTTTTTGCACGTCCAAGATGTGATAGACACAAAATCTCAATTCCAAGTGCTAATTATGAAATTACGCGAGCCGATTCTGCTCATGGATTTGATGTATTAAATTACGATATCACTATGGAAATAGAAGAGGCAAATAACTATATTTCCGGAACTGTAATAGCTATCGTTGAAGCAGAAGAAGTACTTACCGAAATCAGTTATGAATTAGAGACAATGACAGTTCTTGATATTCAATTAAATGGAAGTACAGCAAACTATACTTATGATGGAAGCTCAATAACAATTCAGCTTGGAACAATAAATCCCGGAGAGCAATTTACAACGATGGTAGAGTATTCCGGTAACCCGATTTGGAACGGTTTGGGAATGTATTTCAGTACCAGTCATGTATTCACTATTTCCGATCCTAACGCTTCCCGATATTGGTGGCCATGTTATGATCATCCCTGGGATAAAGCCGAAGTTGATTTACACATTACGGTAAGGGATGATTGGTTAGCAGCTTGTAACGGATTGCGAACATCGATTGTAGATAATGGTAATGGAACTATGACCCACAATTGGGATGGTTCGAACCCAATGGCAACCTACCTAGTTTCTATAGTTGCTAAAAGTTATGTGGAATTACTTGATTCTTTTGGAGATATTCCAATTCAGAATTTTGTTTCTGCCAGCATGATACCAGATGCAACGGAAGATTTTTCTAATCTACCGTTTATGATGGAAACATTTTCGGATCTTTATGGTGATTATCCATTTGAAAAATATGGAAATGCTGTAACAAGTTTTGCTACTTACGGTGCGATGGAACATCAAACAATGACAACACTGGCAAATTATTTAATAACCGGTAATCATACCTATGAAGTAATTATCGCACATGAATTGGCTCATCAGTGGTATGGCAATTGTCTTACCTGTCTTACATGGAAGGATATTTGGCTTTCAGAAGGATTTGCAACCTATTCGGAAGCACTTTATATGGAAGCCTGGCAGGGATTCCAAGCAATGGTTGATTATGTTTATACTTCAATTCAACAATATTATATTAGTTGGGGAGGTAGTTCTCCGCAAATTGTTTATGATCCTCCGCCAGGTGCATATTTCACTCCTGCAACTTACGAAAAACCAGCAGCCGTTTTGCATATGCTCCGCTTGAAAACAGGTGATGAGGTCTTCTTCCAAATATTACAAACATATTTTACTGAATATCATAATGGGAATGTGATCACGGATGATTTTCAGGAAGTGTGCGAAAACGTTAGCGGAATGGATCTTGATCAATTTTTCCTACAATGGATATATCAGCCGGGATTACCAAGTATGGAATACACATACTTTACTGATTTGAATATAGGAGTTATAAAAACTTTTGTAGAGACATCATCCAACACTAATACCGAATTTCACTTGGATGTCCCGATACATATAAGTTTTGAACCAGGTTACCATGATTCAATTCTTGTTCAGAGTACTCCAGATTTTCCTTTAGAATGTATTCGTCCAATTTCCTCTCCTGAAGTTACCTTAATTGAATTTGATCCTAATAATTGGGTTTTAAATACAGGGACTACTTTTAGACAAGCAGAGATAAACAATGCTTATTCAGCAGATGAAAGTGTTATTATCTATTGGAACGAGTTCTGGCCTGAAGTTGGAATTGACGGTTATAATTTGTATCGTGCAGAATCTCCGGAAGATCCTTTCTTGCTCATTAATTCAGAGATAATTACAGAAACTTCCTACACAGATACTGATGTTGTAAATGGCACTACCTATTATTACAAACTCAAAGCAATAAAGGATGAATCCTATGAAACTCCATTCTCAGGAATTTATGAAGCTACTCCTCTAAATTTCCCGCTTGATCAGGGATTGTTAGTTATTGATGAAACAAATGATGGTAATGGATTTCAAGGGAGTCCTGATGATGCAATGGTTGATGAATTTTATGAAGATATTATTAATTGCAGTTTCACCGCTTATGATTATGCTGATGAAGGAGAATTGGATTTGGAATACATTGTGAACTTTTCAACTATCATATATCACGATGACGATATGAATGGTCATAGCATTGATGATAATCTAAATGTGTTGGGTTGTTATCTGTCTGGCGGTGGAAATCTGATTATTTCTGGGTGGAAAACAGTATTCGAAATTCCCGATTCTTTTAGATCAGATTTCCTGAATTGTGGTAATGCTCAACAGGTTATTCCATGGGAATTTACAGGTGCAACTTCCGATGAATATGAAGATCTAAGCGTTGATCCGGATAAGGTTTTTGAATCATTTGAAGGAAAACTTGCTTATATTGGTGTTTTCCCGGAATCTACAAATGGTATCTATCAATATGACGGTGTTGCAGGAAACCAATATATTGGAGAAAATTGTGCATTGAAAGCTCAACCGGTAGGTCATTTTGTTCTGCTTGGTTTTCCACTCTATTTCATCTTTAATAATGATGCTGAATTATTTATGACGCAATTATTAGAAGAGATCGGAGAAGTTGGTGTAGAAAACAACATTGTACCGGCAGAAAAACCCTATCTTACAAATTATCCTAATCCGTTCAATCCATCCACAACGATTTCATTTTCATTAAACACCGAAAATACCGAGAATACCGAGTTGATAATTTATAATTTGAAAGGACAAAAAGTGAAAGATCTTTCCTTGAGCTTGTGTCATCCTGCCTGTCACGACGAAGTTGGAAACGTAGGCGGAAGTGGAGTCGAAGGACAAGGAGAAAATAGTTATTCAGTCACATGGGATGGAACCGATGATAGTGGCAAATCAGTTTCATCAGGAGTTTATTTCTACAAACTGAAATCCGGTGATTTCGAGATGAACAGGAAGTGCTTGTTGTTGAAATAATGAATACAACCATTCCATTTTATAAAAGAGAATTTCAACAACTTTAGCCATGAGTTAATCGACATAAATTTAATGCTTTACGAATTGATTTTAGGAATAAATATTGCATGTAAAAATAGAGTGTATATAAAAAAATGGAGGACATATTATGAAAAAATTACTGGTGCTTTTTTTTGTTTTAACTGCTTTTTTGCTTTTTGCTGATCAAACACAAATTATTGAATACAATAATTCATCGAGTGAACATGGATTTAGCTTGGAGCAACAAAATGATTTTGGCGTACAATTGAACTATTTGATTAAACGGCTTATCATTGGAGAAGAGATCATTAATGGAGAATTATTGCAAACTGTTTCTCTTCCTGGCAACTTTCTTCCTAATGATGAAGGAATGCCCAATCTTCCCGGTAATGGACGTTATATTGCGATTCATCAGGGTTCAACTGCTGAGTTACAGATACTGAACTATAGAGTTGAATCTTATCAGAATATCGATTTGGCACCTGCACCCAGAATTCCACTTGATACCGAAGATGGTCCGCTCGAATACAATAAAAATAATCAAGTTTACTCAATTGATGAATTTTATCCTAAAGAATTTGTTCAACTTTCTAAGCCTACTCAAATTCGCGGAGTAGATGTTGTTATGGTAGGCATCACACCTTTCCAATATAACCCCGTAACCAAAGAATTATTGGTTTATCATGATATTCAATTGGAAGTGAATTTCATTGGTGGAAATGGTCAGGTTGGTGTTGAGCGTTTGCGTAACCGCTGGTGGGATACGATTCTGCAGGATGCAATTCTGAATCATGAATCTCTTCCTATTATTGATTATTCACAACGTAACAATACACGTGATGGGTATGAATATCTCATTATTTGTCCTGATGATGCAACATTTTTAGCATGGGCAGATTCTATTAAAATATTCCGTCAGCAGCAGGGAATTTCTACAGTGGTTATGACAACTGCAGAAGTTGGTGGAAATACAGTATCAGCAATTGAAGGATATATCGACGATATTATGGATCCGTATACCGGTTGGGATCCCGCTCCATCAGCTATTCTATTGTTGGGTGATTATGGTACAACAGGTAATACAGTTGTATCACCAATATACAATAATTATTGTGTTTCTGATAATATATATGCTGATGTGGATGGTAACAGTATGCCGGATGTAGTGATAGCAAGAATAACAGCACAAAATGAAACTCACCTTAATACTATGATTACAAAATTTCTTAATTATGAACGAAATCCACCCACAGATCCGGATTTCTATGATCATCCAATAACAGCACTTGGTTATCAAACTGAACGCTGGTTTCAGATATGTTCTGAATCGGTTGCAGGTTTCTGGGAAGTTATTCAAGGAAAAACTGTTAATAGAATTAATGCTATTTATAGTGGTGATCCAGTAACGGGTCCATGGTCTACAGCAACTAATACAGCAACTGTATTAAATGTTTTTGGTCCTAATGGATTAGGCTATATTCCTGCTACTCCAGGCGAAGTTAATTGTTCATGGTATGGAAATGCCAATGATGTAATTAATGGTATTAACGACGGTGCATTTATGTTGCAACATCGTGATCATGGAAGCAATACAGGCTGGGGAGAACCGGGATTCCAATCCGGTCATATTAGCAGTTTGAATAATACAGACCTTCCATTTATATTCTCGATCAACTGTTTAACTGGAAAATATAATTTGGCTGGAGAGTGTTTTGCAGAGACATTCCACAGATATACTTATAATGGAGAGAATTCAGGTTGTCTTGGAATTATAGCAGCTTCAGAAGTTTCTTATTCATTTGTGAACGATACATTTGTATGGGGAATGTATGACAATATGTGGCCGGATTTTCTACCTGATTATGGTACAACACCAGATTCTCGAGGCGTACTTCCTGCATTTGCAAATTCAGCGGGGAAATATTTCCTAGAACAATCCTCCTGGCCATATAATACAAATAATAAAGAAGTAACCTATAATCTTTTCCATCACCATGGAGATGCTTTCAGTGTTGTTTATTCAGAAGTTCCGCAAGACCTTACGGTTTTACATGATCCTGTACTTTTAGGAGGATTAGATTCCTTTACTGTTCTGGCTGATGTTGGTTCATTGATCTCGTTAACCATTGATAATGAGATTATTGGAACTGGTGTGGGAACGGGAGCGCCTGTTTCAATAGGTATCGAATCCCAGATACCAGGTAGTACGATGCTGGTTACCGTTACAAAACAAAATTATTTTCGTTATGCTGTAGAAGTTCCCGTAATTCCTCCAACAGGACCATATGTTGTATATAACAATATTATTATTGATGATACTGCTGGAAATGGAAACGGTTTGATCGATTTTAGCGAAACAGTTCTTCTTAGCATAGAAGTTGAGAATATTGGAACCGTGAATGCTAATAATGTTATTGTTACTTTAAGTACAGAAGATGAATATATCACAATAACTGATAATATAGAAAATTATGGAACTGTGAATGCCGGAACAACTGTGAGTGTAACAAACGGATTTGAAATAGATGTTGATGGACTCATTCCTGATCAGCATAATGTGACAATAGAACTCAATGCTACTGATGGCAGCGATATTTGGACAAGCTACTTCTCATTGAATCTAAATGCACCAGTTATAAATATTGGAGAAATGCTGATAGATGATAGTAGTGGCAATGATAATGGAATCTTAGATCCCGGTGAAAGTGTAACTATCACTATCCCAGTAAACAATAATGGACATGCCGAATCGCCTGATGCAATAGCATCTCTTGCTTGTGTCTCAACAGGTATAACAATTGAAACTGAAACAATTAATCTTGGTCCAATTGGAATTGAATCTTTCGAAGATGCGATCTATGTTGTTTCGGCTGATTCCTCAGTACCATTTGGAACTCCAATCACACTAAGCTTTAGTGTAATTGCTGGTGATTATGAAGAAGCTGAAGATTTTCCAACTCAGGTAGGAATTCATCGAGAAGATTTTGAAAGCGGTGGATTTGTTCAATTTCCATGGGAATTCCAGGGTTATGAAATTTCCTGGCCAGATATCAATCCAATCGAAGATTTCACAATTGTAGGACCAATCGACGATGTAGTATGGAGCATTGATACAAACGAATTCTATAGTGGTACAGCTAGTGCTAAATCATATCCAATTACTCACAATCAAGCTTCTTTTATGAGTTTGACTCTTGATGTAACCTTAGATGGTGAAATTAGTTTCTGGTACAAAGTTGCCTGTGAATACAGTCCTTCCCAAACTTATTTCTATGATGGATTATTCTTCATTATTGATGGAGAAACAGCAGATCGTTTCCAACCTGAATCTGATGGCTCCTCACCTTGGACTTTTGCCAGTTATCCTATTGAAACAGGCACACATACTTTTGATTGGGTTTATGTAAAAGACAGTAGCGACGGCTCAACAATGATCCCTGACGATTGTGCCTGGGTAGATTACATAACTTTTCCATCCATTGTACCGATAGTAACAGGTACGATCGAAGGTACTGTAACCCTTATTCCTGCCGGAGCTATAGAAAATGTAGAAATAAGTATTGGAGCGATGACTGTAAATCCTAATGCATCAGGTGAATTCACAATGGAAATTCCAGTTGGAATTTATGATGTTACTGCATCTTTAGACGGATATGAAACAATAACAATAGATAATGTGGAAGTTTTTGAAAGTCAGGTCACGCCGATTTCTTTCGAACTGTATTATCTGCAAGCTCCAGAAGATTTACAAGCTACTATCAACGACAATATCGTCGATCTTTCATGGGAACATAATCAACCGACTGAAAACGGTGGTAGAAAACATAATAATCATTCTAATCGTGAATTCCAGAACTTCAATATATACAGAAATGCGGATGGAGGAACCTTCGAATTACTTGATTCTACCGATGAGCTTTTTTATGAGGATGCATTAACAGAAGCCGGTGAATACGAATACTATGTAACTGCTATGTATGATCAGGAAAATGAAAGTGAAGCTTCCAATGTTGAAACAGTTATTTGGGAAGGAGCAGGATCTGATGACCCTCTTATTCCAATTGCAAATGCTCTTTATCAGAATTCACCTAATCCCTTCAATCCTGAAACCAGGATCAGTTTCGATCTGAAGGAAGATGCACAGGTTAGTTTGGAAATTTTTAATATGAGAGGGCAAAAAGTGAAGCAACTCATTAATTCTCATATCTCAGCAGGACAGCATTCTATAATCTGGAGCGGGAAAGATGTTAACAATAAAACAGTATCATCAGGAATATATTTCTACAAATTTAACACTAATAATTACCAGGCAACAAAGAAAATGCTGTTGTTGAAGTAGTAACTTAACTTATGTTTTTTAAGAATTAATTTTTAACCTTCCAGATTATCTGGAAGGTTATTCTCTTTCGAATAGCAAAATATTTACAACAAATGCATTATTATATTAACTTTACAAAGAGGCAATTAAGAAAGATACTTTTCTTCTTGACATAAGAATGCGGTAATTCCAAAGTTGTAATCGTTACAAAAGAGTAATTGTAACAGAGGAGTAATAATGAGAAGTATTATGGAGATTCTAAAAGAGAATGATATTGCGCCTTCCATGCAACGGATAAAGATCCTGGGATATCTTAAAAACTATAAAACTCATCCTACCGCAGATATGATCTATCAAGCATTGGCAGATGAAATGCCTACACTTTCTAAAACAACAGTTTATAATACCTTGAAAACATTTACAGAAAAAGGTGTTTTAGTGGCTCTTTCTCTATTTGGAAATGAAGTTCGCTATGAATATAATACTGCTCCACATATTCACTTCAAATGCATCAGATGTGATAAAATATATGATCTGGATATATCTTATGATCATTACAATAATGAAATGGTCGACGGTCACAAAGTTACTGAGCATCACGTTAATTTGAGAGGAATCTGTAAAAGTTGTTTGGAAAAGGTAGGAGAATAAAAATGCCAGAATTACCAGAAGTCCAAACAATAATAACCGGATTGAATGAAAAGATCCTGAATAAGAACATTGTATCTATTATTGATAAAAGAGCTGGGACATTAATAATTGATGAAGATCTAAAACTTTGTGAATTTGGGAAAATACGATCAATTGAACGAAGAGGAAAATACATTATTATAAAAACATCAGAAGATTTAAAATTAATCGTTCACTTAAGAATGACAGGTAAATTGATTTTCGAAAAAGATATAAATAGCACTTCTTCCCATTCACGAGCAGAAATAATATTCTCAGATAAAACTAAATTAATATTTGATGACGTTAGAACTTTTGGTAAAATTCAAATATTAAAGAAAGACAATGAAGTTTCTGCAATAATGAATCTTGGAGTCGAACCATTATCAGATGAATTCGATATGGTGTATTTAAAGAGCAAGTTAAAGAACAGAAAAGCTCCGATAAAGAGTGTTCTTCTCGATCAAACAGTTATAGCTGGATTAGGAAATATTTACGTTGCTGAGATTCTTTTCAGAACAAAAATACATCCTGCAACTCCGGCAAACAGTATAAAATCAGCTAAATTAAAAAGAATTGTGAATGAAATAAAAGCGATTTTGCAAGAAGCGATCAAACACAATGGTACAACCATTTCCGATTATAGAAGTGTGGAAGATAAAACCGGAGAATTCCAACATTTTCTAAAAGTTTATGGAAAAAAGTTTTGTGAATGTGGCTCGGAGATCAGTAAGATCAAACAAGCTGGACGAAGCACTTATTTTTGTGGAGAATGTCAGAAGTGAGAGAAAAAGCTTGTCAGCTTGTCAGGTACTCAGCTTGTCAGATTGTAAAAACTGTGATTTATTATTAAAATGGAGAAATAATGAGGGATTTTAAAAAGCTAAAAGTTTGGCAAAAAGCTCATGAATTGACTCTTGATGTATATAAAGTAACTCGTGATTTTCCAAAAGAAGAATTATTTGGTATTACAAGTCAGATGCGTAGAGCATCATCTTCAATTGAATTTAATCTTGCTGAGGGATGTGGCAGAGAATCGGAAAAAGAATTGGGTAGATTTTTAATAATATCTATGGGATCTGCTTCTGAATTAGAATGTGAACTTTTATTATCATTTGATTTAAGTTATCTAGAAAAAGTTGATTATAAAAGGTTAAAACAAAAAACGATTGAGGTTAAGAAAATGCTATCGTCGTTTATAGTTAAATTAAGAAAATAAATAAATACAGCAAAGCTGAAATGCTGAAGTGCTGAAGTGCTGAAATGCTGAAATGCTGAAATGCTGAAATGCTGAAATGCTGAAATGCTGAAATGCTGAAATGCTGAAATGCTGTACCGGAGGAAAAAATGAAAGCAGTTGAAATTAAAAAAGGAATCTACTGGGTTGGTGGTATAGATTGGGATTTACGCAATTTCCATGGCTACCTTACTCAAAGAGGCTCTACGTATAATTCGTATTTAATAATTGATGAGAAAATAACTTTGATTGATAATGTGAAATATCATCTAGCGGATGAAATGATAAACAGAATTTCACAAATAATCGACCCTTCCAAAATTGATTATGTTGTTCAGAATCACATTGAGATGGATCATACAGGTTCGTTTCCCAGATTAATGGAGTTTTGTCCCAATGCAAAAATAATGGCTTCTCCAAAAGGTGTGGAAGGATTACAAAAACATTTTAATTATGATTGGGATTATAAAACTGTTACATCCGGTGATGTCTTAAAGTTGGGTGAACGAAATTTGCATTTTGTGCAAACTCCGATGGTTCATTGGCCGGATAATATGGTTACATATTGTCCCGAAGAAAAAATGTTATTTTCCAATGATGCCTTTGGTCAACATATCGCATCTTCAGAAAGATTTGATGATGAATACCCATTCAGCCTTCTGATGCACGAAGCAGAAAAATATTATGCTAACATTGTAATGCCTTATGGAAAACAGGTTCAGAAAGCTTTGGAGGTTGTGGGAGGATTAGATGTTGAAATTATCTGTCCGAGTCATGGACTTATCTGGCGTTCTAAAATACCTGAGATCATCAAAGAATATACAAAATGGTCAGAAAATCAGGTAGAAAACAAAGCACTCATTATTTATGATACAATGTGGAAATCAACTGAGAAAATAGCATATAAGATTCAAGAAGCATTCGAAGAGAAAAATTATAAAACAGGAATGTTTAATCTTCAATATAATCATATTTCCGATATTATGACAGAAATACTGACGGCAAAATATATTTGCGTAGGTTCTCCAACTTTGAATAATAATATTTTACCAACAGTTGCTTCATTTCTTACATATTTGAAAGGGCTTGCTCCCAAAGGAAGAATTGGTTTGGCTTTCGGTTCTTATGGTTGGGGAGGGCAAAGCGTGGGTATAGTAGAAAAAGAATTGGAATCTTGCGGTTTTGAAATGCTGGATCAGATCAAACTTCAATATATTCCAAGTGAAGAGCAGTTAACTGAAATAAATGACTCATTAATAAAACAAATATAAAAAAAGGAGATATTAAATGGCAGAGATTACTTTGCAAGGAAACAAAATTCATACAATTGGAGATATTCCTCCTGTTGGTGCGGCTCTTGATGACTTGGACTTTAGACTAACTAAGACAGATCTTTCTGATGTAAATATCGCAGATTTTAGTGGAAAGAAAATTGTTCTAAATATATTTACTAGTTTGGATACGGATATTTGCGCAGCTTCAGTTAGAAAATTCAATAAAGAAGCTGCAAAATTTGAAAACATGGAAGTGCTTTGCATTTCACGAGATCTACCGTTTGCACATGCGAGATTTTGTACAACAGAAGGTTTAGAAAATGTTATTTCATTAAGTGAAATGCGGGATTCTAATTTTAGTGAAAGAATTGGATTAAGAATTACAGATGGCCCACTTGCCGGTTTGATGGCAAGAGCGGTGATTGTGTTGGATGAAAATTTAAAAGTAATTTATACGGAGCTTGTTCCTGAAATTGCACAAGAACCGAATTATGATGAAGCAATAAAAAATATAAAATCTTAAGGAGAAATTATGATTTCAAAAAAATTACAGGATGCCTTTAACGAACAGATTAATAAAGAATTGTATTCTGAGTACTTATACCTTTCAATGGCTACCTGGTTTGATGCAGAAAACTTACCTGGTTTTGCTAGTTTTTTTAAGAT
>JAYEKK010000282.1:0-1800 GCA_034660955.1 Candidatus Cloacimonadota bacterium
CAGGCTAGTGTTAAGTCAAAAATAATGATTTTTTATTAATCATTATAAGATGAGCCAATATAACGCACGGATCGTGACATCCGTGCGAGCGGGAGGGATAGGCCCGGATCGCTGCATTTATACTGCTGAACCTATTCTTATATGTTTAGACTGATTTCAATACCGAATTTATTTCTTTGATCTTTTTTGATGCTACACCAGTTTGTCTGGCATAGACGGGCCACTTAGAAACAAGGTCACGTATTTGGTTAATAATTTCTTTACCATTCTTTACTCGAATTGATTTTGCAATTATTAACAAATCACTCTCAGTTATACTCTTCCTTTTTCCGTTTATACTCAGTGCGTGCTGATGAACCCATTGGCTAGATGGGTCAAACGACCATGAAACATCGTATGCAGGAGATAACTCCCATTTACCATCCTCTTTAAATCTGAACGCAAAGTTTTTGGTATGATCATCACAGTTATACGCTAATATATTAAACACCATTCTTCTGAACATTTGTTCAGCCTGGGGATGTTTTAATCCTAACATTCTCATTGTTTGGAACAGTTGCTCATAACTGTAACTTAGAACATCATTATAATCAAAGTGCTGCATAGCACATAAGGTCTGAATATGATGTTTTGTCTCAGATCCTTCCCTGTCAAATCTCTTGGTCATAAAATGTGCTCTATCACCTTCCTCAAGAAGCCTACATTCCATCATTTCAATACCACAATTAACTGCCATATCATGATATGCCATTTCAATTCGACCATAACCTTTTGGATTTCCAAGTTTTGAATCATTTACGCCATCAAGTTTTATCAACCAGTGCTCAAAACCTGATGGAACACGAGTTTGTCCTGACCTAAGCTCTCCTGTTTTTTCATTGTAAGCTATAATAGCCTTTGCCCTCATTCCCCCTGCGGAAGTACCTATTTTAAGTATATCCTGCATTGTCTTTTTCTCATCAACATTCAGATTTACATTGAATCCTTTACGTTCATGTAAGATTTTTTTTACCAAATCAACTAATTCATTAACCTCCACACTAAACGTATTTTTTGCCTTCTTAAATTTAGCCGGTTCAAACTCTAATGCACCCATCCCACGAGATCCAATGAAACATAATTTTTCGACAGGATTCATAGAATTTGATGCTCTTCCTTGCTCAGCTAACCAGGCATCAATTAGTCTGTTCCCATAATTGTCTGGCAATGAATCTGCCAGTAATCCCGGTAAACCATTAAATGTGGAGATATTTCTTAGCTCTGAAAATGAAAAAATTCTTCTATCAGAATCAATTGGCATTTTTAATGGAGCAAGATCAAATGATTTAGTTTTAAATGCAGGATCATATTCAAAACTACACAAGCCAGTATTATCATCCCAAGCTATTGCACCAACTCTTAATCCCCAAATATTTACAAATGCTGTTGTAACCATTACCAATCACTTTCAGGTTTTTTATTTTTTCTTTTATTGCTTGCTCTTTTCCTCCTCTGTTCTTCCAATTTTGCAAGCTCGATAGGGCTTATTTGATTCTTTATTGTGAATACATCCAATATGTATAACAAATCTAAAGCACGTAACACCTGTACCAGTGTAGATATATTCACAATATCACCATTCTCTAAATAACTTAATGTCGTTCGACTAATTCCAGCATCATCAGCAACATCTTGCTGTGTTCTATTTTGTTCTATTCTATGATGCTTTATATATGCTCCTATTAATTTTATTATAGCATCATCACTCATTGCCAACCAATCATTGTTGAACTTATCCATCATTACCTCCCTATTTTCAAC
>JAYEKK010000283.1:0-8079 GCA_034660955.1 Candidatus Cloacimonadota bacterium
GAAACAGTAAGTCGTATGCTTTTGTTGAAATAGAAGTTTAAAGATTATGGTGTATAACAAGCGCACCCACATTGAGCAAAAAGTGAAGTTGAAAGAACGTGGCGTGCACCAAGCATTAGCAGCTATAAAAGTGATGATAATAATTTTGGAGGAAAAATGAAAAAAGTATTAACTTTAATTTTGGTACTTTTTGTTGCTTCAATTTTAATGGCAAATGTATGTTGGGATAATGGTTCTCCTCTGTATGAAGGTAATTTCATTTATCATTCGCATTCCACTAAAACCGATGATAATAATATTTTCATTACCTGGGTAGAAGCGATTGAGGAAATGCGTAAGCTGAAATTGCAAAAATCCGATTATCAGGGTGTTCCTATCTGGGCGGAACCTCTCACAATTGCTGAAAGCAACGAATTTATGATAGATCTCGACCTGTTGAATTCGGCTGCTGGTGATCTTTTTGTGACAGTCTATTCAGATGCGTCAGATTCAAATTTGCTTTATAAAATAGATGAAAACGGTTCCATTCTATGGAGCAATGAATATAATGATAAATATTTTGAAGAATTTCTGCCCTTGGAAAATGGTGGTGCCATCAATTTAAGGTTCGATACAATTCAATCCTACGATCATCTAATTGGTACCTATTTTGATGATCAGGGTAATGTCATCTGGGGCGATATTTCCCTCACGGTACTTCCCGATCAATTGCAGAATTATGAAATCGTTTGCCGGGAATTTATAAACAATGAACTCCACGTTGTTGCCTATATTTGTGGATATGTTTATTATATGAAATTCGATGAAAACGGAAATCCACTCTACATATCGAGTGCTTTTTCAGCTTTGAATTTGGGAGCGGGTAAATTTATGAATGATCATTTTTATATACTATTCAACGACACTGACGAAAATGAACTAAAAATGTGGCAGTTCGATCTGGAAGGAAATTCCGTTTCGGGTTCGGATCCTTTCACAATTTGCAATCTGGAAGGCTACCAATATCGTTATCTGCTGGCTGGAGATGATTATTTTAATTGCCTAAGCCTGGAATGTGATGATTTCATAAAACTCCTGAAATGTGATCATCAAGGCAATCTTCTGGCAGAAATTCTGATCGAAACCACCGATTTTCATGATATGAGTGTTTATGATCAGGATCAGGATTTTATCTGTATTTCCGGTTACGGACCAAACGGGTTTGAGAGTTATCTAATAAAAATCGATGCTTCTGGTGCAGGCGATCCGATTTTTTACCTTCCCGAAGATTTTTATAATAATTATTTCTGGCCTAATGAAAAATACTACATTAATGATGGATTCACTATGACTGGAAATATCAGGTATGGACATGAATTTATTACCACTCTTAGAAAAACAGATACTCCCTCAACTCTGCAAGAAATTAGAGAGATCAATAATGAAATAATTAGTCCTATCCTGATAAAACAGGATGATGGACTCCATGCCTATTGGCGATCGTATGTTCAAAATAACATTATGACCCAAGTTTATAGCGTCTCCGGTAATCCACAACTTGAAATTAATGGATCTGTACTTATCGAAAATGAAAGGAATTTCTATTTCTATAATGATATTTTCTACTGTTATGAAATCAGTAACTATGAAGATACAGCAGACACAGTATCAATCAAAGCCTACGATCTTGACGGCAATCTTCTCTGGGCAAATTCCGAAGAATTTATTATTCAGGATGGCTACCATAATCATATTGGCATCACATCATTTTATAACGGACTGCTTTTTCACATCGCTACCGATCAGGGTAACTGGATTGATAGTGAAATGGAAGCAATGTACTTTGACGAAACAGGATTTCTCTGGAGTGAAACAGTTACACTTGATTTCGGTGTTGTCACCACCTACGCATCATACGACTTCAAAAATAACTATTTATTCCACGTTTATAATGACAATGTTTTCGGGGTGAAGATCAATGAAGACGGAAGTTGCGAAGACCAGCTCTTGTTGGCTACCAACAGCAATTTTTATGGTACTCATGGAACAGATGATGACTTCCTGGTTAGAACACATATTGATGACGCTACGGAATATGCTCTGCATTACTTTCATGATGGTGAACCTATGTGGGATGATCCACTTTATGTTGCAATAGATCGTTATTATGACTTGCAACCTTTCTTTGCAGACGATCATTTTTATCTTACCGGTTTTAATTCTGCGGATTCTGTCGAAGTTCATCAATTTGATATAGAACAGAACTTCATCGCAGAAAACAGCTTCGGCTTTCCTTTGGTAAATCCACATCCGCATGCCATAATTACCTATCACAAAAATGATAATTTCATCTTCTTCATTTATGGATCCAATAACCAATATGATCACGAATTATCCTACACAATCTATGATGAATCAGGAAATCAACTCATTGCCGAATTTGAGGAAATTTTAATGGACAGACCAAATATTGAGCACATTGAAGATATCGAATTTGTCGGAAATAATGCCTACCTTGACCTCACTACCGGTATTAAAGTGATGGAAGGCGGATACGAGAGAAATCACTATATTCAAAAGATTGATCTATCAGATTATGTAGGAGTATTTGAAAATGACATTAATCAGCCAGATGCTCATTACCTGATTCAAGCATACCCTAATCCATTCAATCCTACTACTACCATTCAATTCTCAATTCCTGAAGCAAGTAAAGTTGATCTGATTGTTTATAACATTAAAGGACAAACAGTGAAACAATTGGTTGATGACAAACTTGATGAAGGTCACCACTCAATAATCTGGAATGGCAATAATGAATCAGGGAAAAAAGTTAGTTCGGGAGTTTATCTGTATAAGTTAAATATTAATGGAAAAAATGAAGCTATGAAAAAATGCTTATTATTGAAATGAATGCTTCTAACAAGCTCACCCTCATTGAGCAATAAGTAAAAGTGAAAGAACGTTTGTTGTTAAAGTGATAAAAGCTGCTAACAAAAGTGTCAGTGCTTTGAGTGAAAGAAAAGCGGGAAGAACGTGGTGCACTCGAACATTATACGCAATTCAAAAATTATTTTTCTAAGATGAATAATGAAGACAGGCTATCTAATAAGGGGAATAAAATTGATTTTTTCTAATACAAAAAAAAGGAGATAATTTGTATTTTCTTCACTCCGTTACGAAAATGAATATATTTATAAATTTTAATCTTTGAGGAAATAATATGAACATAAATAAAAGAGATATTTTAAAATATATTTGTTATACAGAACTTGTTTATGAAAGAATAAATAAAAAACTTAATATAAATTTTTCAAAAAAACAAATAGAAGAATTTATAATCAAAATATTAAAAGAAACTGAAAATAAGTTTTTTGAAAAAATTGGGAAAAATATTTATGTTACAAATACAAGAAATAACATTAAAATCACGATAAATTCAAACACTTTTAGAGTTATAACTGTCGATAGGATTGGAGGATGATAATTATGAACAATACAAATAATAACTCTCAAAGAAAATATGCGCTTATTGCTGGTTTTAGTTTATTGGCAATGACAATTGCAGCAATTTTTGCAAACTTTTATGTTTTTGAGAGTCTTGTTGTGCAAGAAGATGCAATAACGACTGCAAATAATATTTCTGCTGAAAGTGGAAAGTTCTTGCTTGGAATTTTTGCATTTGCATTTATTATTATTTTAGACTTTGTAGTTGCTTGGGCTTTGTATATTTTCTTTAAGCCGGTTCATCAAAAACTTTCTTTAATCACTGCTGGGTTAAGAATAATTTATGGAGTAATTTTTGCTTTTGCGCTCCTGTGTCTTATGAATGTTTTACAAATATTGAATGGTGCTAACTTGGTAGTGGATACTGAATTATCTACTCAAGTGATGTCATTTATCAATGCTTTTAGTAGTACTTGGGATTTTGGTATTATATTTTTTGGTCTTCATCTTGTTTTGCTTGGTTACTTAGTTTTCAAGTCTGGATACATTCACAAACTCTTTGGTGTCTTGTTGATAATTGCCGGATTAGGTTATCTTGTGGATATTTTTGGTAAATTTATTCTACCAAACTACGTTATAGAAATTGCAATGTTTACTTTTATCGGAGAACTACTGTTTATGCTCTGGCTTTTGATTAAGGGAGGGAAAGCGCGATAAGTAAAATAATTGGATTCAATTATTAAATAAGGAATTTTAAAAAATGAAATTCACCCCTAACCCCTCTTTTATTTTTCAAAACGGAAAAAATCTAATTAATAAGAAATAAACAAAAGCCTATATTTTGATTCTATTATTTTATTAACCGGTCCTGCAGGGATTTTCTGAGGAATCAGTTATTACTTTATCATAAGCATCAACAAATAATTTCAAGTAATTAAATGTTTGTTCGATTTCATCTTCCGGAATCATTTCTAATACTTCCTGCTGAAATTTATTCAATTTGTATTTTGTATCTTCAGCCATTTTGCTGCCTTCGTCAGTGATACGAGCAAACCAACTTCGTCTGTCATCCTCAGAGTGATATCTTTCAACAAAACCCATCTGATCGAGTTTATTTAGAACACGTGTAACTTTTGCATTAGATATTTCATACATATTTGCAATTTCACGCATTCTAAGAGGTTGGTTAATTTTGTGCAAGAATCGTAATAGTGCACACTCTATTTCTCCTATCACAACGCACAATGTATATGAATTATCTCTATCATTAAAAAGTTTTTGTAGTCTTGTAGTCAATTCAATAAATTCCTGAGGACTTTTCATATTTACTTCCTTTTATAATTCTTTTGAAATGTTTGAAATTTTGCAAGACTACTTTGTCAATATTTAATTTTACGTTCATTAATTATAGTAAATATTCTGATAAAATATATTCATATAAAAAAAATACTTAAACAAATATAAATCATTTATTAAAAAGTTACTCAAGATTTTATTGACTTTAAGCTCCTAACAAAAAAAAGATGTCCTAAATAAATATATTGAGGTATTATGAAGAAATTAATTTTTGTATTGATAGTCATAAGCATAATTAGCTTTCTAAATTCTAAAACAATAAATTTTACAAATAATTGGAATAAAGAAGGATTAAACCTGATAAACGCATCAGAAACTGAATTAATAATTGAGTACTCTGTGCATGAAATTGGCTTAGAAGAAGTTGAAATAAATGGTAAAACGATGATACAGCCGATTCTTGCAGGAAGTTTATTACCAAACAATGAAGGTATGCCGGATCTTCCAGGTTATGGAAGATTTTTTGCAGTACCTAATAATGCAAATATTGAACTGGAAATACTTTCTACCAGAAAAGAAATTATTAATAATATTGATATCGCTCCAGCCCCCAGAATTCCGCTCGATTCAGAAACTGGACCTTTGATGTATTCCAAAAATAATGAAGTTTATACATCCAATTCTTTCTATCCCCAAACTCCCATTCAATTATCTGAAATTACAGAAATTCGTGGAGTTAAAGCAGCGATTCTTGGTATAACTCCGTTCCAATATAATCCCGTTACTAAAGAACTTGTTGTTTTCAAGGATATCAGAATTAGAATAAGTTTTAAAGGTGGTTCTGGTAAGTTTGGTGAAGATAGATTGCGGAGTATTTGGTGGGATCCAATTCTAAGTGATATATTCCTTAACTATGATTCACTACCGAAAATAAATTACTCATATTCAACAAGTAGAACGGAAGACTATGAATATATTATTATCACGCCTGACGATCCAATTTTTATAGAATGGGCAGATTCTCTAAGTGTTTTTAGAAATGAACAGGGAATACACACAGGTGTAGTTACTACAACTGAGATTGGAGGGAATACTGTAACAGCGATACAGAACTACATAAATAATGCTTATTATAATTGGGATATTTCACCTTCTGCCGTTCTTTTACTGGGTGACTATGGAACAACCGGAAACTCGATTGTATCACCAATTTGGAATAATTATTGTGTTTCAGATAATATTTTTGCAGATGTAACAAATAACAGTATGCCGGATGTGATCCTGGCAAGAATTACAGCACAAGATGAATATCATCTTTCAACTATGATAGGTAAGATCCTTGATTATGAAAGGAATCCTTCTACAAATCCTGATTTCTATGATCATCCGGTTACAGCACTTGGATGGCAAACAGAACGTTGGTTCCAGATATGCTCTGAGAGTGTGGGTGGATTCTGGCATAACGAATTGGGTAAAGATCAAGTTAGAATTAATGCTATTTATTCTGGTAATCCGGCTGTTGATCCATGGTCCACAGCCACAAACACATATACAGTACTAAATGTGTTTGGTCCTAATGGTCAGGGCTATATTCCCGCATCGCCTTCTGAGTTGGGTGGATGGACTGGCGGAAGTGCAGTTGCAGTAAATAATGCAATTAATAGCGGTGCATTTATGCTTCAACATAGAGATCATGGTGGCGTTACAGGTTGGGGAGAACCCAATTATGATATTGGAGATCTTGGTGGCTTAAATAATGATGATCTTGTTTTTGTCTTTTCTATTAATTGCCTTACCGGAAAATTCAATGCAAATGAAACCTGCTTTGCGGAAGCATTCCACAGACATGAAAAAGGAGCTTTAGGGATAATTGCAGCTTCAGAAGTTTCTTATTCTTTTGTGAATGATACTTTTGTTTGGGGAATGTATGATCATTTGTGGCCTGATTTCTTACCAAGTTACGAAACTACACCAGAGCATCGGGGTATTTTACCGGCTTTCGCTAATGCAGCAGGTAAGTATTTCTTGCAACAGTCAAGTTGGCCATATAACACAAATAATAAAGAAGTAACCTATAATCTCTTTCATCATCATGGTGGTGCATTTTCTACTGTTCATTCGGAAATGCCTCAGCAGCTTACTGTAGAACATGCTGATGAGTTAATGGCAGGATTGGAATCATTTTATGTTACAGCTGATGAGGGTGCATTGATCGGTCTTTCTGTTAATAGTGAGTTACTTGCATCAGCATTGGGGACAGGAGCACCATTAGAGATTACTATCCCTCAGCAGAATCCAAATAATACTATGAAAATTACAGTTACAAAACAGAATCATTATCGCTATTCTGCTGATGTAGTAATTATTTCTCCAGACATGTATGTAATTTGCTATGATGTGGATTACGTTGAACTTGGAATTCATGCTGAAGGGTCATATCAGTCTCTTGATACTCTCCAGATCGATCTTACTTTGCAGAACATTGGGGTACAACCTACTGGTAGCACGGTAACGGCTATTCTTACAACAGGATCAGATAAAATTAATATAATTAATGATATAATGAATGGAGCTCAAATTCCTGCTTCATCTTTCATGACCTATACCGATGCATTTACTATTGAATTACTGCCCCTAATCGAAGATAACAGTATTATTGAATTTGAAGTTGAAATTACTTCGGATGGAAATACTTGGATAAGTGGATTTGAACTTAATTGTAATGCTCCTATTTTAGAATACAGTAATTTTACTATAAACATATTAAATGGAACTGACCAGATACTTGACCCGGGAGAGCAAGGTGAAATCTTTTTAAGTTTTCATAATATTGGGAACGGATATGCTTACGATTCAGAAGTTCAATTATCCACATCAGATCCGAATGTCACTTTAAGTGGATTTGATATAATTGCTTCTATCGCTCCCGATTCAATAGAGATCACAACAATTCCTTTCATCGTTGAGATTGCAGAAAATAGTCCAGTTGAGTATTTTGCTGAAATAGATGTATACATAGTTGACAGTAGTGAGTTTCCATTTCAATCAATATTTCGTTTACCCATTGGATTTTATGCTTATGACTTTGAATATGGAGATGAAGGTTGGGAGCAGGTGATACTATCAGAGGGTTACATTAATGAATGGCATTTAGAAGATTTTCGTAATAATACAATTGATGGAAATTTTTCTATGAAATGTGGTGGTGTTGGTGAACTGTTTTACTCCACTTATATTCACGCAGCTCTTGTAATGCCGGAAATAGAAGTTTTCCCTGGCGCATTAGTCACTTTTTATCATTGGATGGATGTAGGTCCTGAAAATACTCCTATTACATGGGATGGCGGTTTGATCGAG
>JAYEKK010000284.1:0-1780 GCA_034660955.1 Candidatus Cloacimonadota bacterium
AGCCCTCAGGTTCTAAATATTTACTATACAGGCGAATAGTCGCTTTGGCTCATTTTTTGGATGTTTTATTGAGATAAATCCTATTCTCAAATTGAAGTACCATGCTTTAACCAGAGATCCTTAAAAATTATTTATTATGAAAAGAAACACGCCAATCAAGTCGCAAAGCAAAGCTGTTCTGTTAATTCTTTGCATGATGCTTTTATCCCTAAGCATTTCATATGCCCAAAAAAAGACTGAATTTATTAAGGGAGGTAAAGTTAGCATAGAATCGAAGATACTTGGCGAAAAAAGAATTATGACAGTCTATCTTCCAGAGAGTTATAATTCTGGATCTCAGAAGTATCCAGTATTATATTTATTGGATGGAAGAGCGCACTTCTATCATACAACCAGTGCAGTTAATTTTCTTTCCAATAGGGGAATTACGCCACAAATAATTGTTGTTGCAGTATACAATGTAGACAGGAACAGAGATTTTTTGCCAAGCCATGTTGAAAGAATTCCAACATCGGGTGGAGCTGAGAAGTTCTTAAATTTCATTTCTGATGAGTTAACAGAATATATTGATAATAATTACAGGACTTCAAATTTTTCTGTACTTATGGGGCATTCCTTTGGAGGCACATTTGCTACTTATTCATTACTGACAAAACCGGAATTATTTGATGCATATATAGCAGTTAGCCCTTTCCTTCATTATGATGATAACTATCTTGTAAAAGAGGCAGGTAAAACGCAGCATTCAGATTTCAAGGGTCAGAAGTATTTTTATATGACCATTGGTGATGAACCCAATTATTATTCAGCACTGGGGGATTTTTCTTCCATTATCAATGAAAAATATAGTGAGATCATTGATCTTGATTATGTCAAGATGGAATCTGAAGATCATGCCACAACTCCATACTTAAGTGTTTTTAATGGATTAAGGTTTATATTTTCCGATTGGCAGATTCCTGCTTCAGAGTTGGAGCAAGGCTTATCTGCAGTAGATGAATATTATAAGAATTTATCTGCAAAATATGAGATGGAAGTTACATCATCTGAAAACCTTTTAAACAGGTTAGGTTATACCTATTTGCAAAACGAGGATATTGAAAATGCAATAATGGTTTTTAAAGAAAATGTAAAACGCTATCCTAAGTCGTCAAATGTTTATGACAGCCTGGGCGAAGCTTATGAAAAGAATGATCAGCTTGACCTGGCTCTGAAAAACTATAAGATAGCTTATGACCTGGGCATGAAAGAAAATCATGTAAACACAGGTGTATATCTTAAGAACCTTAAAAGAGTTCAACAAAAATAAGTCAGAACTTACATCTGGGCCTGAATGTTTGTCGTCAGCAAATCTTGGCCAGTTAGTAGCTGGAAAAAACGAACAACCTGACCACTTAGGGCCGATTTTGGTTGACAAGGTAAATGCCTTGATATTCTGAAGTTTACCTAATATATCTCATTCCGGCGAAAGATGGTCAACGCTTCCGGTTTTTCCACATTAGATGAGAAATTGATTAATTTAAATCTTTCAGTAATAGAGATTCTCCATTAATTATATCTTGTTATTCTCCAGCGGTGTTAAGATTAGTAATTCTGTCAACAGATCCGTCAACCACATATCAAAACCCTGCAAACAATTGATCTATTGGGGGGTTTATTCGTGAAACTCAAATTTCAAAAATAGCCTGTCCCGATTTTTCGGGATAATGAATTGAAATTTGTAAGTTGAACGCCTACCTGCCGGCAGGCAGGAATCCCGATAGTGTAGCGTATCGGGATA
>JAYEKK010000285.1:0-1755 GCA_034660955.1 Candidatus Cloacimonadota bacterium
CACTAATTTAGTGTAGAAAAGTGTGTGAAGAGGAAGGTTAACATGGATAAAACAAAGAAGAGATTAATTGAATTTGGCGAATTGGAAGGAGTCTGTAGGACGACTGGAAATTCGCCAAATTCTGCACCGCAAAATACTGGGCCTGCTGCGGAAACAGAAGTAAGCATAAAGAAGCGACGTCGCCGATTTTCTAAAGAATACAAACTAACTATCCTGAAAGAGATTGATAACAGTATAAAACCTGGAGCAATAGGTGCTATTTTAAGAAGAGAAGGACTCTATTATTCCAATATTGTCAAGTGGCGAGAGCAGTTGGAACTGGGCAAACTGGGTAAGAAATTAAACGAAAAAGACCGGAAAAAGATCACGGAACTTTCAAAAGAAAATCGGAAATTACAGCGTCAATTGAATCGTTCCAAATTGATCATCGATGTTCAAAAAAAAATTTTACAGATATTAGAACTGGAAGATCAGTCATAACCAATGAGGATTGTAAAGATATGGTGAATCATCTTTCTGATCAGATAGGAACTCAGATTTCATGCGATGTCTTTGGAATGCCTCGTTCTTCCTATTATTACAATCCAGCCGATCAAGATGATCTGCATAACGAAAGGAAGTTACCTGATTTTGCCTATTCTCCTCAGGAAAAGCAAGCAATTTTGGGTGTTATGAACTCCGATATTCATATGGATCAGACTCCGTATGAGATCTATGCATCCAGACTTGATGAAGGTGAGTATCTTTGTTCAGTACGAACAATGTATCGGATACTCAAGGACAATGATCAGGTTAAAGAACGAAGGAACGTAAAACGAACCAACAACTATCAGAAGCCGGAACTTCTGGCAACTGAAGCTAATCAGATCTGGAGTTGGGATATTACGAAATTGAAAGGTCCTGAAAAGTGGACTTATTTCTATCTTTATGTAATCATTGATATCTTCAGTCGTTTCGTTGTGGGATGGATGGTGGCGTATAGAGAGCTTTCTTCATTGGCACAAAAGCTGATCAAGGAAACTTGCAGCAGGCAAAATATTGAACCAGGGCAGCTTACTCTTCATGCCGATCGCGGCAGTAGTATGAGATCGAAGCCAGTAGCTTTTCTGCTCAGTGATCTGGGAGTTACCAAATCTCATTCACGACCTTATGTCAGCAACGACAATCCCTTTTCTGAATCGCAATTCAAGACGATGAAGTATCGTCCTGAATTTCCTAGTAAGTTCAATTCAATGGTAGAAGCAAGAGACTTTTGCCGAAGATTTTTTGACTGGTATAATAGAGAACATTATCATTCTGGGATCGGTTTTATGACACCCGAATCTGTACATTATGGTTTTGCGGATGACGTTCTGTTAAATAGAAAAAATGTATTATTAAAAGCGTTTGAAGATAATCCAAAAAGATTTAGAAACAAAATACCGATCATAAAAAATCTGCCTAAATCTGTCTGGATAAATAAACCTGAAAATATCGAAAAGATGGTGAAGTAATTATGAAAAATATTAAACTACTAAAGTGTCCAAGATTGATTGACACATTCCGACCAAATGCGTAAAACTTAGCCAGAATCGTTAGAATCAATTTTTGACACTTTAAGAAGAGTTCATTTAGCTTTTGTAAAAACACAATTTGCTTTTTACTCACTTTTGAAAAATAATCAAAACACGTTATTTAACTATAAAGATCAACTCTCAGACTTTATCTATTTTTTAAATCAATTTCGAATTTAATCAGATTTATAAGCCTTTGGCT